>QGUQ01000076.1 GCA_003242195.1 Bacillota bacterium
TATTATTTTTTGTTTTTTATAGCTCGTCCCACCCACGTCTTCTCCGTTCCCCTTCGCCGGGCCGGTTCAATGTGTAAAACGCAGCCCGGCCGCGACGCCCCCGCCCCCGCCCCCCCCCCCCGCCGGCGCCGCCCGCCAGCCATGTCCCCGGAAGGAGGGCCGCAGTCGACCAGCGCTCCGCCGCCGCGAAGCCGGCAGCAGCGACCAGGGCTCCCGCCGCCGCCGCGCCCAGGCGGCGCCGAAGCGGGGCTTTCCCTGCGGGCTGGGGAAGACCGTCGTGCCGCGCCCTCGGGGACGGGCCTGGAGCAAGCGCCCGCGCTGCCATCCCGGCCGTCGCCACCACCAGGAGGGCGACCATCCCGGCGAGGATCGCCCCACCCGGCACCGGACCATCGCCTGCGGGCGGCACGGGCATCACCGCCACGGCCGGCATGCGTGCCAGGCCCCAAGCCGCAATCCCGCCAGCGTAGGCGAGAACCAGTCTCGCGACCCACATGGCCGGCGGCCCGCCTTACCGGCCGGCGCGGATGTAGGGCAGCAGCTGGGCCAGCTTCTTCTCGCCGATGCCCGACACCCGCGCCAGGTCCTCGGGACGCCGGAAGGGCCCGTTCACCTGACGATCGGCAACGATGCGCTGCGCCAGGGCGGGACCGATACCGGGCAGTTGCTCCAGCTCGTCGACGCCCGCGCGGTTGATGTCCACCAACAGTCGCCCGCCGTCTTGCGGCGCGACGGGTCCGACACGGTCGCCACCCGGTGCGGGGGGAGTGAACCGCCCGGACGCCACCTCCTCCCGGGTCGGCACCTGGATGCGGGTACCGTCCTCCAGGGGCGCGGCCAGGTTGAGGGCATGTAGTTCCGCTTGCGGGCTCGGGCCACCCGCCGCCTCGATGGCATCCATCACCCGAGCCCCGGCGGGAAGGCGGTAAACCCCCGGCTTCGCCACCGCACCCGCCACGTGGACCACGACGGCGGCGGGCGTGTCCGCCGGCAGCCCCGCCCCGGTCTGCGGGTCGCCGGGCACCTCGCCCGTGCCGGGTCCGGTTTCCGCTGGCGAGGGCTCCCTTTCCCCGGCCGGCGGTGGACCGCCCGGACCGCCTTCGGCTCCCACGGTGGCCCCGTCGGCCGTCCCGGATCCCGATGGAGCAGCAGCGCCGGTGATCGCGTCCCCGGCCGCCAGCGTAAGGGCCGGGTCCTCCGGGGAGAGAATCCGCCAGGCCCAGATGGCAGCCAGGACCAGCAGGGCCACCAGCGGTACCAGCCAGCCGACGCCCGGGCCACCCCGGAGCGCCGGCAACGGTGGCGAGTCGTACGGCGGAGGACTCGGGCCCCCCGTCGCCCCTGGGCGCGCGGACACGGCCGGCATGGTGGCGGCTTCCGCGGGTCGCGACGACTCCCGGTTCACCGTTCATCCCCCTCGAACCTCGGGTGGCTGCGCTCCTTTATCCATATAATACCAGTAATATCCTGGTTATCAATCCCTCCCCCGAGCATGAAGAGGGCGCCCCGCAACGCGGGGCGCCTCCGCCACGGGAGCGCTCGCCGATTCCATGGAGAGCCGATTCCGCGGGCCCATGCGGCCGGGCCCGGCCTACCCTCGAAGTCCGCGCGGCCGGCCCGCCGGCGGCCCGCTCAACGTACCACCAAATTCACCAGCCGGCCGGGCACCGTGATGATGCGCGCCACCGACTTGCCGTCGACCCACTCTCGCACCTTCGGACTGGCCAGCGCCAGCTCGCGCAGCCGCTCTTCCGGCGTGTCGGCGGGCACGCGCAACCGGTCCCGCACCTTCCCGTTGATCTGCACGACGATCTCGACGGTGCCCGACTCCAGGACCTGGGGATCGGGCTCCGGCCAGGGCTGCCGGTGGACGCTGCCCCGGGTATCCCGCCACCCCAGCGCCTCCCACGCCTCCTCGGCCAGGAAGGGCGTGAAGGGCGCCAACATCCGCAACAGCCGGTCCAGGGCCGCCGCCAACAGGTCCGCCCGCTGCCGCTCGGCGGGCACCCGCTCACGATAGGCGTAGATGGCGTTGACCAGCTCCATCAGGGCGGCGATGGCCGTGTTGAACTGCATGCGCTCGCTGACGTCGGTGGTCACGCGGTGGATGGCCCGGTGCACCTCGCGCCAGAGCTGCTCCTCGGCCTCGCCCCAGCCCTCCCGCGACGGCACGGGACCGGACCCGGCATCGCCCTGCTTGGCCCCGGCGTCTGCCACCGCCCCGTCGGGCGCCGTGGCGGCCGTCTCGCCCTCCGCCTGCGCCAGGGCCCGTACCGGTCCGGCACAGGCGGCCACCAGGCGCCAGACCCGGTGGACGAACCGGGACGCCCCTTCGATGCCGTGCTCGGACCACTCCAAATCGCGTTCCGGTGGCGCTGCGAACAGGATGAACAGCCGGGTGGCGTCGGCGCCGTACTCCTCTAGGATGTCCTCGGGGCTGACCACGTTGCCCTTGGACTTGGACATCTTGGCGCCGTCCTTGATCACCATGCCCTGGGTCAGCAGGCGGGTGAAGGGCTCCGGGCTCGGCACCAGGCCTTCGTCGTAGAGCACCTTCGTGATGAACCGCGAGTAGAGCAGGTGCAGGACGGCGTGTTCCACGCCCCCGATGTACTGGTCCACCGGCAGCCAGTAGAAGACCTTCTCCCGGTCGAAAGGCTGCTTGTCGTCTCGCGGCGAGGTGTAGCGGTAGTAATACCACGACGAGTCCACGAACGTATCCATGGTGTCCGTTTCGCGCCGCGCGGGCCCGCCGCAGCGGGGGCAGCTCGTCCGTACGAAGGACTCCGAGGTGGCCAGCGGCGAGGCCCCAACCGCGAAGCGCACCTTGTCGGGTAGGAGCACGGGCAGCTGGTCTTCGGGCACCGGTACGATCCCGCAGCGGTCGCAGTAGACGATGGGGATCGGCGCGCCCCAGTAGCGCTGGCGCGAGATCAACCAGTCGCGCAGGCGGTAGTTCACCGTACGCCGCCCGATGCCGCGCCGCTCGAAGTCCTCGGCCATCTTGCGGTAGGCCTCGCGGCTGTCCATGCCGTCGTAGGGGCCCGAGTTGATCATGCGCCCCGGCCCCGTATAGGCCTCCGCCAGCCGATCCCCGTCGGCCGGCACCCCTTCACCCTGGATCACCACGCGCACGGGCAGCCCGTACTGGCGGGCAAACTCGAAGTCCCGTTCGTCGTGGGCCGGCACCGCCTGGATGGCGCCCGTGCCGTAGTCCATCAGCACGTAGTTGGCCGTCCAGATGGGGATGCGCTCACCGGTGACCGGGTTGATGGCGTAGGCGCCCGTGAACACGCCCTCCTTGGCGTCCACGGCCTCGGCCCTGTCCCGCACGGTGAGCCGCGTGACCCGCTCGACGAACTCGCGCACGGCCTGTTCCTGCTCCGTGCCGCGGGCCAGCTCCAGCGTCAGCGGGTGATCGGGCGCCAGCACCATGAAGGTGGCGCCGTAGATGGTGTCGTGGCGGGTGGTGAACACGGTCAGCTTTTGGTCCCGGCCGACGATGGGGAACTCCAGCTCCATGCCCTCGCTGCGGCCGATCCAGTTGCGCTGCATGACGCGGACGCGCTCGGGCCAGCCCTCCAGCAGGTCCAGGTCCTTCAGCAGGCGGTCGGCGTAGGCGGTGATCCGGAAGAACCACTGCTCTAGCTCCCGCTTCTCCACGGGCGTGCCGCAGCGCCAGCAGCGGCCCTCTTCCACCTGCTCGTTGGCCAGCACCGTGGCACAGTGGGGACACCAGTTGACCGGTGCCTTCTTGCGGACCGCCAGCCCGCGCTTGTAGAGCAGCAGGAAGAGCCACTGGCTCCACTTGTAATACCCCGGATGGGAGCAGGCGATCTCCCGCCGCCAGTCGTAGCTGAGGCCGAGGCGCTGCATCTGCTCGCGCATGGCCGCGATGTTGTTGTAGGTCCAGGTGGCGGGGTGGGTGTTGTTGGCGATGGCGGCGTTCTCCGCCGGCAGCCCGAAGGAATCCCACCCCATGGGGTAGAGGACGTTGAAGCCCCGCATGCGGTGGAACCGGGCCGTGGCGTCACCGATGGAGTAGTTGCGCACGTGGCCCATGTGCAACTTGCCCGAGGGATAGGGGTACATCTCTAGGCAGTAGAACTTGGGCTTCGTGCGGTCGATGTCCGTCTCGTACAGGCGCTCCTCGGCCCAGCGCCGGCGCCATTTCTTCTCAACGGCGTGGAAGTTGTAACGATCGTCGATGACGGTGGTCATCCTGCGTCCCTCCTGACGCCCTGGCGCGCCGCCCGGAGACCGCCGGTCGTCGCCACCGGTGCCGGCCGCGGCGGCCGTCGCGCCGGCACGCCGCGTCACGGGCGGCTCCCGCGCCGCCGCTATGAACGAAGCCTCCCGCCCCAAAGGGACGGGAGGCTTCCCGCGGTACCACCCTTGTTGATCAGTGTGGAGCGGATGGGACTCGAACCCACGACCTCGTCAATGCCATTGACGCGCTCTCCCAACTGAGCTACCGCCCCACGTACACTGACCCACTCGTGCCCTTAACGCGGGCGGACGTCGCCGGCTACCGGGCCCGGCGGCCCATCGCCGGCGCGGCTCCCGGGCGAGTTCCCCTGCTGCCCGCCACCGGTTCGCACCGCCACCGGCTCTCTTGGGACGCGCCTGCAGGGTACTGCTCCCGTTCATCGCCTTGTGCATGCCTCTTGTCGAACGGCGTAGTTCATTATAGAGACGCCCTTCCGGCCGTGTCAAGGGACGGGAGCTCAACGCAGGGACTCCAGCTCCAGCCTGCGCGCGTCACCCCACAGGCGCTCCAACCCGTAGTACTCCCGCTCCGGCCCGAGAAAGGCGTGGAACACGACGTCGTCGAAGTCCAGGAGCACCCAGCGAGCTGCGTCATACCCCTCGCGGTGGCGGGGAGGGCAGCCCAGCTCGGCCAGCGCCTCCTCCACCCCGTCGACGATGGCGCGCACGTGGATGGAGTTCTGCCCGTGGCAGATGACGAAGTAGTCGGCGATCAACGTGATCTCGCCCATCTCCAGGATGACGATGTCCTCGGCCTTCTTCGCCTCGGCCGCCCGGGCGACGGCCAGCGCCTTCTCCCGGCTGGTCAAGACGGCTCATCCCTCCCCGGGTCCGGATGCCGGCGCCGCCACCGCTGCCCCGCCGGCGGTGCCGGCACCTGCGTGGAAGTCCTTGCCGATCACCACGCGCACGTCGATCTCCTCGGGCAGATCGTCGGCCACAACCACGGTGGGGGACGGCACCAGCGCGGTCAGGGCCTTCAACACCTGCTCCGCGAGCGACCGGTCGCCCTCCCGCACCAGGATCGTGGTGCGTTCCCAGTCGTAACGGGCTGCGTTGCCTACCGACACGACCCGGTAACCCAGGTCCCGCAGCACCTCGGCCGCCTGGCTGGCAGCACCGCGCCGGCCGTTACCGTTCAGGACCTCGATGCGCACCTGCTCGTTGGCCACCGGGTCGATCCCGGCCAGAACGCGCAATGCCGTGCGGCGCGCCTCGGCGGGTTCCACCAGCCAGTAGCTGATGCCGTCCACGTAACCCGGCTGCCCGGGCAGGACGTCCATGACGATCCGGTCGGTATCGATCTTGGGCAGCAAGGTTGCGAAGGCCATGATCCGCGCGGTGGACATGTCGGTGGTCACCCGGCTGGCCACGGCAGATGCGACCTGGGGTAGCTTGAGGACGGAGCGGAGACTCAGCACGCGCTCGGCGAAGGCCCGCACGAACTGTTGCTGCCGCCGGATACGGAAGATGTCGCCATCCCGCCGGTAGCGGACGTACTGCAGCGCCTTCTCGCCGTCCAGAAGCTGGCAGCCGGGCTTGAGGTCGATCCGCAGGTTCTGGCTCCGGGCCGTGTACTTCATGGGCTTGTCGATGCAGATCTCCACGCCGCCCACGGCGTCCACCGCCGCCCGGAACGCCTCGAAGTCCACCTCGACGAAGTGGTGGATGCGGATGCCCAGGAGGTTCTCCACCGTTTCGGCCACGAGCCTCGCCCCGGCACCGGGTCCGCCCTCCGCCTGGCCGTAGGCGTGGGCGTGGGCGATCTTCTCCGGCCGCATCCGCCCCGGGATCTGCACGCGCGTGTCGCGGGGCACGGACAGCAGCCCGATGCGCCCCGTGACGGGATCGACGCCCACGATCATGATGGTGTCGGAGCGCTGGGGCGCCGGCGGCTCTCCGGCTCCGGCCCCCGCGTCCACGCCGAGGACGAGGATGTTCAGGGGCTCGTTACCAAGGGACAGGCCGGCGGACGAGTCTTCCCCTGTTCCGCTCCCGCGCGGCACCTGGTTGAGGTTTCCGAAGAACCTGTACAGGGTGGAACCGAACACCGCAGCGGCCGCGGCCAGCAGGACGAGTACGGCGACCAGCACCACCCGTCCAATCCGCAGCTGCCTGCGCGGCGGTCTCGCCTCCACCCGCCGCTCTACCGGTATCCCCACGTGCGACCTCCCACTGATCCGTCTTCAACCTGATGACTTCGCTTCCGGCCGCCGAGTTCCCGCCCGGGTCAGCCACTCGTTGCGCGCCGCCACGGTGGCGGCCGGCAGCCAGTACCCCCTGTCCAGGCAATGGCGAATGGAATTCTCCAGCGCCACCAGCATCGCCCGGCCCCAGTCGGTCTCCGCCAGCCGCCGCAGCTCGGCGACCCCCGGGTAGCGCCGGCCCGGCTCGATCTTGTCGGCCAGGAACAGCAAGCACCCGACGCGCCCGAGACCGGGACGTGCCGTGGTGTGCCAGCGTACGGCCTCCAGGACTTCCTCGTCGTCCGTCAGGCCGACGGCCCGGGCCTCGGCAGCCGCCACCGGACCGTGCAGAAGCAGCGGGTCGGCGCGCTCGGCGTCGTCCGGCTCCCAGCCGTAGCGCTCCGCCCGCTCCAGCAGCTCGGCCGGCCCGAGCTCCCGCGCCAGGTCGTGGAGCCAGCCAGCCAGCGCCAGCCGGTCCGGGTCCTCCCCGTACCGCCGGGCCAGGCGCACCGCCGTCTGCACCACGCCCTCCACGTGGCGCAAGCGTGCGGGGCTGAGCCGCTCCACAGCCAGGGACCGCGCCCGTTCCAGCACCTCGGCGGGCACCCTCTCGCCGGTCACGCCGTCTCCCCCGGCACCCCGCCGGTGCTCCGGATCCCGCCGCCCCCGCCGGCCGTGCCGCCGTTGCCGGCGCTCCCGCCACGGGCGTTGCGGGCCCCGTAGAGGCCGTACTTGTACACGTAATCTTCCACAGACGGCGGCACCAGGTAGCGGATCGACTGGCCGTTCGCCACCCGCTCCCGCAATTCGGTGGAGGAGATGTCGATCCCCGGGATGGGCAGCAGGTGGACGCGGCGCCGGCGCGCGGGCGGGAGGGCCCTCAGGAAGTCGTCCAATGCCTGGCGGGAAAAGCCGGGACGGGTGACCGCGATCAGCTCGCACTCGTCCAGCAGGGAGGTACCGCCCCGCCAGCTGGGGAGGGTGACGACGGCGTCGGCTCCCGCGATGAAGAACAGCGACGCCGGGCGCGCCATGGCCGCCAGTTGCCGGACCGTGTCGATGGTGTACGAGGGTCCCGACCGGTCCAGTTCCAGCCTCGTCGTGTAGAAATAGGGATTACCCGCCGTCGCCAGCACGGTCATGCGATACCGGTGTTCGGCCGCGGCGACCGCCGAGGGATCCTTGTGGGGGGGCTGCCCGGCCGGGACGAAGAGCACGCGGTCGAGCCCGAAGCCGGTGCGGGCGGCCTCGGCGGCCACGAGATGGCCGATGTGGATGGGATCGAAGGTCCCGCCCAGGACACCCAGCCGGAGCGGCCGGCCATCCTCCCTCGGTGCCAGCCACTCCTCCAGCCCTCTCGCCACCTGCATCCTCCCTTTCCCACCGCGCCCCGCCGCCAGGGGGGCGGACCGGGGTGCGGTCAGGGTTCCTCGTCCTCTCCCCCGTTTCCGCGGTCGCCGGTGTTTCCCTCTTCGTCTCCCAGGACGAACTCCAGGGGGCCGATGACCACCGTGTCGCCGTCGCGCGCCCCGGCCTCCCGCAGCGCCTG
>QGUQ01000077.1 GCA_003242195.1 Bacillota bacterium
ACCCCGGACGCCCGGGTTCCCGACGACGCCGAGATCGAGGTCCGGCCGGCCATCTCCGGCGGCGCGGCCTGAACGGGACGCGGGCGCGGCGCGGGTGGGGTCGGCGCCCGGGCGGCGCGAGGTGATCCCCATGAAGTGCACCAAGTGCCGGGAGCAGGCCGTGGTGCCCATCAAGCGGCACAACGCGGCCTTCTGTACGGAGCATTTCTTCGAGTACTTCGAGAACCAGGTGGAACGGGCCATCAAGGAGCACCGCATGTTCCGCCGGGACGACAAGATCCTGGTGGCGGTCTCCGGCGGCAAGGACAGCCTGGTGGTCTGGGACGTCCTTCTGCGCATGGGGTATGAGGCCCACGGCCTGTACATCGACCTGGGCATCGGCGACTACTCCAAGCGCTCGACGGAAAAGGTCCGCAAGTTCGCGGAAGAACGCGGCGCCACGCTGCGCGTGGTGTCCATCGAGGAGGAATACGGCCTGGGCACCCGCGAGCTCGCCCGCAAGGCCGGCCGCCCGGCCTGCTCCGCCTGCGGCCTGAACAAGCGCTACCTGTTCAACCGGGAGGCCCTGGAGGGCGGGTACGACGTCATCGTCACGGGCCACAACCTCGACGACGAGGCCGCGACGCTGCTGGGCAACATCCTCCACTGGAACACCGGGTACCTGGCCCGGCAGTCGCCGGTCCTGGAGGCCACGGCGCCCAACCTGGTGAAGAAGGTGAAGCCCCTGTACCGGCTGACCGAGCGGGAGATCGCTTCCTACGCCGTGCTACGGGGGATCGACTACATCGTCGAGGAGTGCCCGATGGCCAAGGGAGCCAAGTCCATCCAGTACAAGCACATCCTCAACCAGCTGGAGGAGCTTTCGCCCGGAGCCAAGGCTCGCTTCCTCTTCGGCTTCCTGGAGAAGGGGCGCCCGTACTTCGCGGAGGAACGGGAGAAGGTGGAGGTCCGTCCGTGCCAGGTGTGCGGCCAGCCTACCACCGCCGAGGTGTGCGCCCACTGCCGGATGATGCAGCGGGTCGGCGCGGCCGTCGCCCGCTGAAAGGGTCGTCCGCTACGGGAGAGGACGTTCCCGCTAGTGGAAGGAGTGCCGCCGTTCGCAGGCGCTCGCGTACCGGCGCGCCCGCCGCTCAGGAACGATGCCACGCCAGGCCGCGCCAGGGAGCGGGCGCCTGCCCGTTCCACGGCTCCTGCCGCTTGCCCAAAGCGCGCTGCGCGGAGATGATGAGCGCGTCCAGCTCCCGGCTGACGCGCAAGACCTCCTCCTGCGTCAGGTCGGACGCCTTCGTCACCAGCCGGTAGAGCTCCGCGCGCAACGCCTCGATCTCCCGGGTGATGCGAGCCCACGTTTCACCCGCGGGGTCGCAAGGAACCGCCGTCGCGGTCTTGCCCGCCACGCTCGGGGAATTCTCCGTCGCCATCGACTCCCACTCCGTCAAGAGCTCGGTCCCGGGCGTACCGCTGGAGCCGGCCCAGCTCGGCCTCGATGGCTCGCAGCGTCGCCTTGTCGGGGCGCCGGTTCAGTTCGCGACGCAGTTCTTGCAATCGGGCCAGGATGTCGTCCAGATTGTCCGGGTTCATGACCCTGTTCGCGTGCGGACAGGCACCACAACCGCCATGGTCAGGAAAGTCAAGGAATCCATGCTCCATGGGGGCAAGCCACGGATGCGACCCGCGCGCTTCCCGGAGCCTTCATTGGGTTGTCCAATGTGCGGGCGTCCTTCACCCTCCGGGTTCCATCGCCCATGGCGGGCGTAAGAGCCGCGCGGCGGGGCACGTTACGGGAGGAAGGCGAGGTGACGACCCATGCCCCACACCGGCGAGGAACCCGGAGCTGGACTCTACCGGTGCACCCGCTGCGGCCAGGCCGTCCACCTGGACGACGCAGGCGACCGGTTGCCGCCATGCCCCGAATGCCACCACACGGAGTTCGTCAGTGCCAGCCTGACCGAACGGCCGCGAGGGGCCAGATCGGCGCGCCGGCTGAACGAGGACTGAACGCAAGCGAATCAAGATCAGGCCCCGCGCCCACGCGCGGGGCCTGCGGCTTCATCCGAGCAGACCAGCCTCTGGAGCGGGAGACGGGAATCGAACCCGCGGCCTTCACCTTGGGAGGGTGACGCTCTACCACTGAGCTACTCCCGCACCCCGCGGGCTAGCGCCCGCGGCACAAGTCCATGATAGCGCAGGCCCGGCCGCGGCGCAACCGTCCCTGCGACCGGGACGCGTCAGGGCAGCAGGTCCTCCCGGCGCAGCCAGTCCCGGGCCACGTCGGCCGGCTCCTCGCCGTCGACCTCCACACGGCGGTTCAGTTCCCGGGCTTCCTCGTCGGGTAGCCGCCCGGCCAGCTGGTTCAGGATCTCCCCCAACTCGGGGTGCTTCTCCAGCACGTCGCCCCGCACCACCGGCGCCACGTAGTAGGGCGGGAAGAACCGCAGGTCGTCCTCCAGTACGACCAGATCATACTCCGCCAGCTTGCCGTCGGTAGCGAAGGCCACCATCACATCGGCCTGGTCTTCCACCAGGACCTGATACTTGAGCCCGGTGTCCACGGAGCGCGTCTTGCCAAACTTGAACCCGTAGGTCTCCTGCAAGCCCGGCAGGCCGTCCGGCCGCTCCTGGAACTCGTGGGTGGAGACCAGGGTCAAGTCGCCGGCGTGGTCCTTCAGGTCGCTGATCCGGCTGATGCCGAGGCGCTGGGCGTCCTCCTTCTCCATTGCCAGTGCGTAGGTATTGTTGAGCCCCAGCGGCTCCAGCCAGTGCAGGTTCCACCGTTCTTCGTACATCCGCTTGACGGTGTCGTAAGCCGCCTGGGGATCCGTCACCGATTCCTGCTTAAGGATGTTCACCAGCCCGGTGCCGGTGTACTCGGCGTAGAGGTCGATCTCACCGTTGACGAGAGCCTCGTGGTTGATCAGGGTGCCCCCGAGGTTCAACTTGCGCTCCACCTGATAGCAGTTGGCTTCGAGCAACTGGGAGAGGATCTCACCGAGGATGAGCTGTTCGGTGAAGTCCTTGGATCCGACACGGACCGTGCCCTTGTATTCCTCACACTGCGCGGCAGCCTGCTCGCTGCCCCCGCCACCGCACGCGGTGGCCAGCAGGGCGGCCAGGACCAGCAGCACCAGCACGCGGACCATCGCCTTCTGTGTGTGCACTCCATCACCCCCGTCCACTTTGTGGGCCATCACGTTGTGGGCAGTCACGGCACAGACCTAGCTTGCGGTCACCTCGGACCGGATCCCCGGCGAGGTGAGCCTGTTCTCCAGAGCCCCCAGCAAGCGGTCCCCCAGGATGGCCAGGAGCGCCGTGGGGACCGCGCCGGTCACGATCGTCGCGCTATCTGCCAGGGCGATACCCGTGAAGATCAGGTCTCCGAGGCCACCGGCGCCGATCTTGGCAGCCAGGGTCGCGATGCTGACGCAGATCACCGTGCTGGTCTTGATGCCGGCCACGATGACGGGCAGGGCCAGGGGCAACTCCACCCGCAGCAGCCGCTGGCGGGCCGTCATGCCCATGCCCACGGCCGCCTCCCGGACACCCGGGTCGACGCCGGTGATGCCCACGTACGTGTTGCGCACGATGGGCAGCACCGCCTTGAAGGTGACGGCCGCCACGGCGGGCCAGAAGCCGATGCCCATCAAGGGCAGGGCCAGCACCACGGCCGCCAGGCTGGGTACCGTCTGGGCCGTGTTGGCCGCCGCCAACACGGGCCCGGAGAGCGCCGGGAGGCGGGTGATCAGGATGCCCAGGCCGACCCCGAGGGTCACGGAGATGGCCAGCGCGGTCATGGTGAGCCAGATGTGCTGGAGGGTCAGGTCCAGGATGCGCTGGTGGTTCTCCAGCCAGAAAGCGACGATGCCTTCCCGCGTCATGCCGTCACCTCCGCCGCCCGCTCGCGGCCGGCCTGCCGCCCGCTCCCCGCGCCGCCGCGCAGGCCCGGCGAGACCAGCCGACCCTCCAGCACCCCCAGCAGGCGGTCGAACAGGATGGCCAGCAGGACGGACGGAATGGCGCCGGCCAGCATCATCGCAACGTTGGTGGTTCCCAGACCCCGGACGATCAGCACGCCGAGGCCGCCGGCGCCGATCCAGGCCGCGATGGTCGCCGTGCCCACCATCAACACCGCGGCCGTCCGGATGCCGGCCAGGATGACGGGCAGGGCGAGGGGCAGGCGAACGCGCCACAGCACCTGCGCGGGCGTCATGCCCATCCCCCGGGCGGCTTCCAGCAGGGACGCATCGACTCCGGTGATACCGACGTAGGTGTTGCGGATCAGGACCAGTTGCACGTACAGCACCAGCGCCACCAGCGCCGGCACCGTGCCGATGCCCAGCAGCGGGATCATCAGGCCGAAGAGGGCGATGGACGGGATGGTGTAGATCACATTCGCCAGCCAGAGCACCGGCCCCGCCAGGCCGCGCCGGTGGCTGATCAGCACGCCCAGGAGCACCCCCACCACCGTGGCGATGGCCAATCCCAGCAAGGACAGACGGGCGTGCTCCCACGTGTAACCGAGCACCCGGTCCCAGTGGCGCGCCATGTACAGGGCGAACCGCTCGATGTGCTCGCCAAAGGTCACCGGTACCACCTCACAAGACCTGGGCGAGATAGTCGACCAGGTTGGTGTGGGTCAGCAGCCCGACCAGGCGGCCGCCGGCTTCCACCACGGGCAGGTGCCGGGTGCCGCTCTCCACCATCACGCGGAAGCCCTCGTGCAAGCTGGCGCCGGGCTCGATAACCGGATGGTCGCGGCGGACGAGGTCGCCGACGGTGGCGGCCTCAAGGCGCCGATCCCGGATATCCTCGGGATAGACGACGCCGAGGAACCGGCCGTCACCGTCGACCACCAGCAGGCTGTCGACGCGCCGCTTGCGCATCAGGGCCAGGGCCTGCTGCAAGCCCATACCGGCGAACACGGAGACCGGCCTGCGCACCATGACGTCGGCCACCTTAACGTCTCCGCCCGCCGCCAGACGGCGCTCCTTGCCCACGAAGGCGGCCACGAAGTCATCGGCGGGACTGCGTAGCAGTTCCTCGGGGGTACCCACCTGCACGATCTCCCCCGCGCGCATCACCACGATGCGGTCGGCCAGCTTCAGGGCCTCGTCCATGTCGTGGGTGACAAACAGGATGGTCTTGTGCAGGCGCTGCTGCAGCTCTTTGAGCTCGTCCTGCAAGCTCTCACGGGTGATGGGGTCCAGCGCCCCGAAGGGTTCGTCCATCAGGATGATGTCGGGTTCGGCGGCCAGGGCTCGCAGGACCCCTACCCTCTGTTGCTGCCCGCCCGACAGTTCCCGGGGATAGCGATCCCGGTAAGAGGCCGGGTCCATGTCCACCAGGCGCAGCAACTCGTCAACCCGCCGGTCAATGCGTTCCCGCTGCCAGCCGAGAAGACGGGGGACGACGGCGATGTTCTCGGCAATGGTCATGTGAGGAAACAAGCCGATCTGCTGGATCACGTAGCCGATGCGCCTACGGAGGGCCACGGGGTCGACCCGGCCCACGTCCTGCCCGTCCACGAGAATGCGACCGGACGTGGGCTCGATCAGGCGGTTGACCATCTTCATGGTCGTGGTCTTGCCGCAGCCACTGGGGCCGATCAGGCAGACCAGCTCACCCTTCTTGATGGTGAGGGTGAAATCACGAACGGCAGTTACGCCGCCGGGATATACCTTCGAAACTTTCTCGAACTCGATCATGGCAACCCTCCACAAATGTTCGCCAAGCAGCCATCGGGTGACCCCGCGTGGTTGACGGGCAGGATGCTCTAGGGGCCCGCACCGTTATTGACGAATAAGAGTGAAATCAGCGCTTTTCATGAAGAAAGTCAAACAGGACCAACATGCAACGATTAAGGATCGAAAAGCCGCGTGTAGGGTAACACAAAACAACAATTGGTGTCAAATTGGCAGGGAATAGTGGACAACCCATCCCCGAGTTAGCCGCATGGGTAGCACACAAGAGCTGGAGGAAAACAGAAACAATGTAGCCATACTGAAACTAATTTCGTACAGTTCTGCTGGCCCGCCCTTCGTGATCGCGTGACCATTCGCCCGGCACGCTCTCCGGCGGGAGAAGCGCGCCAAGCCCATGTCTACGGGCGCTCTCCCGGCCCGTTCTATAATGGCGGTGCGTGGAATTCATGGGAGCATGCCCTACACCGTGAATCCCGATGCGGGAACGGCCGCGGGCATGCGGAGGAGGCGCCGACCTTGATTCACGTGGATGTGCTCTGGACCGCCCGCGAGGCGGAACAGCACCCTTTCCGGCCCGGCGAGGCTGCCGCCGTGTTCGACGTCCTCCGCGCCACGACCACCATGGCCGCAGCGTTGGCGGCGGGGGCACCCGGGGTCGTCGCCGTGGCCGACCCGCAGCGCGCCCTGTCCCTGCGATCGACCCTGCACCCCGCCCCGCTGCTGGGCGGCGAAGAGAGGATGATCCGCCTTCCGGGGTTTGACTTAGGAAACTCGCCCCTGGAGTACACCCCCGAGCGCGTGCGGGACCGCACCGTCGTCCTGTGCACGACCAACGGCACACGGGCGGTTGCGGCCGCTCTAAGAAGGGGATGCCGTCAGCTCTTCGCCGGCTCCCTGGTGAACCGCACGGCCACGGCCCGAGGCCTGCTCCGTTGCCTGCAACCCGATCCCGCCCGCCATCCCCGGCAGCCCGCGGCGAACCGCCAGGGAACTCCGGCGAGCCAGCAAGCCGACGGCGGCCCGGCCATCACTCTGATCTGCGCCGGGACCCACGGCCGCTTCTCCCTGGACGATGTCATCGGTGCGGGATCTGTGGTAGAGGCGCTGCAGGCTCTCGTCCAGGAGGAGGAACCAGAACCCCAGGACACATTGCAACTCTCCGACGCTGCGCGGGCGGCCCTGCAGCTCTGGCAACAGGCTCGCCACGAGCTGGCCGACGTCCTGGTCGGCACCCACCATGGCCGCCTCCTGGTAGAGACCGGTTTCGCAGAGGACATCGAATTCGCCTGCCGCGTGGACGCCTTCGACTTTGCCGTCCAGTGGCAGCCCCACGCTCTGGCCCTCGACACGGGTGCCTTCGTAGCGACCCATTTCCCGGGCAATTGACACCCTCTGACAGCGCCGTCGGTCAGCGGGCCGGCGGGCGCTCCGGCCGTTTCGCCGGGCGGCGAGGGGCAGGCGCAGGGCGTCACGCCGGGGCGGGCCGCGCCGCACGGCGCGATCCGCCCCGGTTGTCGGGTACCCGTGGGGGCTCACCCGCCGGCGGCCAGTTCGCGGTGCAACTGCCGGACCCAGCGAATCTCGTCACCGTACTCGAGGTCGCTCGCCACGGGCGTCTCCAGGAGCATGGGCAACCTGCCCAAGCGCGGGTGGCGCAGAACGTTGGCAAAGCCTTCTCGGCCGATGTGACCCTGCCCCATCTTTTCGTGCCGGTCCCGCCGGGAGCCGCACGGGAACTTGGAGTCGTTCAGGTGCAGCGCCCGCACGCGGTCCCAACCGATCAGCCGGTCGAGATCCTCCACGAGCCGCTCGACCTCCGCCGGGTCCCGCCAGTCGTAGCCGGCGGCAAAGAGATGGCAGGTGTCGAGGCAGACGCCGACGCGGGCGGGCCAGCCCAGCCGTTCCAGGATCTCCCGCAGGTGGCCCAGCTCCCCGCCGATCTCGCTGCCCTGGCCGGACATGGTCTCCAGCAACAGCCAGGGCGCGTCTGGCCGTTCCAGCAAGGGAAGAACCGGCTCGATGGCCCGTACGATCCGCGCGATGCCGTCCTCCACGCTGCCCTCGACGAAACTGCCGGGATGGCACACCGCCGCGTGGGCGCCCACCAGCAGGCAGCGTTCCAGATCCTCCCGCAGCACGCGGCAGGCGAACTCGAAGGGTCCCTCCTTGGGGGAAGCCAGGTTGACCGTGTAGGGGATGTGGGCGATCACGAAGCGCAGCCCCACCTCGTCCCCTTATAAACACTCCCAACCCCCACACACGGTA
>QGUQ01000078.1 GCA_003242195.1 Bacillota bacterium
CTGGGGGCACCGACAGATGTAGATGAGGGCCGCCCCGCCGCCCCCCCCCCCCCCCCCCCGCCGGCCCGGTTCCAGCCGGTCAGGCTCCGGGCCGCCGCGGCGCAGCCGGCATCATCCGTGCCGGGATCGTGGCCTTTCCCGCGGCGGGCCGGCCCGGGCGCTGTACCATGACGACGCCGGCGATGGCCAGTGCCCCTCCCGCCAGCTCCAGACCCGAGGGCACCTCGCCCAGGGCCAGCCAGGCGATGAGAAGCGCCAGGGGCGGGTTGAGGTACAGCAGGCTGGTCACGTGACCGGCCGGGGCGCGGGAGAGGGCATAGGCCCAAGCCACATACGCCACCGCCGACGGGAAGAGCCCCAGGTAGACCACAGCCAGCAGGGCGTCGGCAGGCAGGGAGGCCGCCTGGCGGGCCAGGCCGGGGGCGAACACAAGCATGGGCAGCGTTCCCGCCCATGAGAAATAGGCGGTGAGCTGGAGCGACCCGTAGCGACGGTACAGCGGCTTTTGTAGGACGAAGAACACTGAGGTGGCGATGGCGGCGATCAGGACCGCCAGTGCCCCCGCCGGCATCCCCAGGCCACCGGCGTCGCCCGAGGGGCCGCCGCCAGCGCCCGCGCTGATCAGGGCGATACCGGCAAAACTGACGAGGATGCCGGTCCAGCCCCACCCGGTCAGCCTCTCGCCCAACAGGCGGTGGGAGAGCAGGGCCGTGAAGGCCGGCGCCGTGCCGATGATCAGGCTGGCCGTCCCCGCCGGGACGGACACCTCCCCGAAGTTCAAGGCCGTGTGGTAGAGGGCGATGCCGGTCACCCCCAGGACGAACACGCGCCCAAGGTCCTCCCGGCGAGGCAGCGGCATGCGCGTGACCAGGGCAATCGCCGCAAAGGCCAGGGACGCCACCAGGTAGCGGGCGAGGGCCAGCTCGCCCGGTCCCAAGGCGCGTAACCCGATGCGGATCAGCGTGAAGGCTGAAGACCAGAAGACCAGTGTCACGGCGACGGCGGCGGCCGCTCGCGTATCCAGACCCCATCCCTCCCCAGCTGCATCGTTGACAGCCAGCGGTTGTGAGTGCTAATAATTACAGCAGGACATTCTTGCCATCCGGTCGACGCCCCCCAAGTGGATCAACTCACTCAGGTATTTCGACCTGTCCGAGCTTGTCTCAAGCGGATTCGGCCGGTTGAGCCGGATCCCCTTCTGATCACCGTCGCCAGGAATCGAGGGACCACCGGTGATCGCCGCGTGCGGTTGCCGGTCAAGCTTCGGTCGTAATACCAGGAAGCCTACCACCCCTCTGTGGGGGATTCCACCGACCTGCCGGCCATACCAGTCGTGACCCGGTGATGATGCCGCCGCGGGAGCGCGCCGTGCGCTTCCGCCGGGAGAGCCATCCGTTACGAACCGGGGACGGAAGGTTCCCCTTCGGTTTCGCGCATAGGGGTGGACCCTGTGTGCGTCCCGGAGTGCTTTGGCTCCGGGATGCCCCGTGGTACCTGGCGAGGGAAACGGGCTGCCGGGATGGCGAGCCGGTAGGGGGGCGTCATGCCCGTTTCCCCGGGGCGCGGGCACCGGTGCGTGACCGTGCCGGAGCAACTGGGTCCGAGAACCGGCGAGACGCAGGGATTGGGAAAGGGCCGGCCGGATGGCATCGTCGACCACATGGCCGTGTGAAGGGGGGTTTTGCGATGCGCAAGATCCGGGTGGCCATCGCCGGTGTCGGCAACTGCGCCAGTTCGCTGGTCCAGGGTATCTACTACTACAGCGATCCTGAGCGCCTGAAGAACGCCGTCGGGTTGATGCACCCCGACATCGGCGGCTACAGGCCTTCGGACATCGAGATCGTGGCGGCCTTCGACGTCGACCGGCGCAAGGTCGGCAAGCCGCTCCGGGAGGCGTTGCTGGCCAAGCCCAACTGCACACCGGTGTTCTGCGACATTCCCGACATCCCGGTTACCGTGCAGATGGGGCCGGTGCTCGACGGCGTAAGCGAGCACATGGCCGATTATCCTGAGGACCGCACCTTCGTGCTGGCGGACGAACCGCCGGTGGACGTAGCCCGGGTCCTGCGTGAGGCGCGGGCCGACATCCTTGTGAACTACCTGCCGGTAGGCTCCGAGCAGGCGACCCGCTATTACGCCGAGGCCGCGCTGGAGGCCGGTGTCGCGTTCATCAACGCGATCCCGGTGTTCATCGCGTCCTCCCCGCGCTGGGCGGAACGGTTCCGGCGCAAGGGGCTGCCTGTGGTCGGCGATGACATCAAGAGCCAGGTCGGCGCCACCATCGTCCACCGCGTGCTGACCCGGCTGTTCGAGGATCGGGGTGTGCGGCTGCGCCGGACCTACCAGCTGAACTTCGGCGGCAACACCGATTTCCTCAACATGCTCAACCACAGCCGACTCAAGAGCAAGAAGCAGTCCAAGACCCAGGCGGTTCAGTCCCAGCTGGACGAGCCGCTGGCCAGTGAGCAGATCCACATCGGGCCCAGCGACTACGTGCCGTGGCTTAACGACAACAAGGTGTGCATGATCCGCATGGAGGGCGTCGGCTTCGGCGACCAGCCCATCGAGCTGGAACTGCGCCTTTCGGTCCAGGACTCGCCCAATAGCGCCGGCGTGATGATCGATGCCATCCGGTGCACGAAGCTGGCGCTGGACAGGGGCATCGCGGGGCCCATCGAGTCGGTGTCGGCCTACTTCATGAAGTCGCCGCCGGTGCAGTACACCGACGACGAGGCGCGGCGGATGGTGGAGGCCTTCATCGCAGGCGAGCCCGCCGTCGCGTCCCAGGTCGGCGGAGCGGACTGAGCCGCGATGCAGGCCGTGATCCTGGCGGCCGGCGCCGGGGAGCGCTTCCGGCGTACGGTCGCCGACGTTCCCAAACCCCTTTACCGCGTCCACGGCGTCGCCCTGGTGGAGCGGGCCATCCGCACCGCCTTCAGGGCCGGCTGCGATGAAGTCCTGGTGGTCACCGGGGCCTGGGCGGAAGAAGTGGAGCGCGCCGTGAGGGCCTCGGAGCGTCCCCAGGTGCGTACGGTGCGGGCGGCCGGCTGGGAGCGGGGTAACGGCGCCTCCCTGCTGGCCGCCGCCCCCTATCTCCGCCAGCCGTTCCTGGTGCTCATGGCGGACCACGTCATGGACCCCGCCATCGTGGTCCGGGCTGTCCGGGCAGCCGGCGAGCTGGCCGGCGCCCTGGAAGGCGGGGTGGCGGTGCTGGTGGTCGACCCGCGCCTTGAGCGGGTACACGATCTGGGCGAGGCCACGAAGGTGCGCAGGCGCGGTGACCGCATCGAGGACATCGGCAAGGAACTGGGCACTTTCGACGCGGTGGACACCGGGGTCTTCATCGGGTCCCGGGGGCTCCTGGCCGCGCTGGAAGAAGTGGCTGGCAGGCCCAACCAGGAGGTCGCCCTCACGGCCGCGGCCGCCGTCATGGCCCGGGCGGGGCGGCTGGTGGCCCTTCCCGTCGAGTCGGGGTGGTGGATCGACGTCGACGACGCCGCCGCGCTGCGGGAGGCGGAGCGGCGGCTATTGGACGAAGCCACCGCGTCGGGGGGCGACGGCCCGGTGGCGCGGTACCTGAATCGCCCCATCTCGCGGCACATCACCGCCCGGTTGGCCCCGACCCGGCTCACTCCCGACGGCGTGTCCTGGCTTGCCTTCGGCCTGTGCGGCCTGGGCGCCGTCGCCTTCGCCGCCGGCGCACCGGTACTGGGCGGGATGTTGTGCCAGGCCGCGTCCATCGTGGACGGGGTGGACGGCGAGCTGGCCCGCCTCCGGCTGGAGGCGAGGCCGGCCGGGGCTTTCCTGGACACGGTGCTGGACCGGTACGCCGACGCCCTCATCGTGGCAGGGCTGGTCTTGGGAGCCCTCGCCCAGGGTTGGCCGGCCGCGGTGGCCTGGGGCTGGGGGCTGGTCGCCATGGCGGGACTGCCCCTGTCCGCCCTGATGAAGGATCGCGTGCGGCTGGTCTTCCCGGCCCGCCGCGAACGCCGGTTCGACCCCCTGCGGGACGACCCGCCATGGCTGCGGTGGATCCCGGGCAACCGCGACGGTCGTTTCTTCATCATCTTCCTCACCGGCTTGCTGGGCCAGCCCTTGTGGGCGCTCGTCCTGCTGGCCGTCGTCGCCCACACCCTGGCCGTCGGCCGCCTCGTACACGTCATGCAGCGTGCGGCCGGAGGCGCGTGAGGGTCCGGGCCCGTTCCCCGATCCGAGACCGCCGGGCGGCCCCGTAGGGGGGCCGCCCGGCGTCCATTCCTCCCCATCCGCCCCGCCGGACGGGAACGCTGGTATACTGGGAGCGGGTACGGCCCGACGCCGGGCGGTGATGTGGCCATGTGCGGTCGCTATACCCTGACCACGCCGGTGGTGGAGCTCGAACGCCGTTTCCTGGTACGGTTGGGGGAGGACATGGCGCCCCGTTACAATGTAGCGCCGGGCCAGGACGTCCTCGCGGTGCTTCCCGACGGGGCCGGCGGGCGACAGGCCCTGCGCCTGCGCTGGGGCTTCATCCCCTCTTGGGCGCGGGAGCCGAAGCCCGGCCCCATCAACGCCCGTGCGGAGACGGCGGCGGAAAAGCCCATGTTCCGGCGCGCCATGCGCCGGGGACGGTGTCTGATCCTCGCCGACGGTTTCTACGAGTGGGAGCGCCGCGGGGCCCGCAAGCGGCCCTATCTCTTCCGCCTGGCAGATGGGGCCCCCTTTGCCTTTGCGGGCCTGTGGGAGCGGTGGGACGGACCGGGGGGGCCGCTGCTGACGTGCTGCCTGCTGACCACGCGGGCCAATGCCCTGGTCGCGCCCATCCATGACCGAATGCCGGTGATCCTCCGCCCCGAGTGGGAGGAAGCGTGGCTCGACCCGGCCATCCGCGATCCCGCCGAGTTGGAACCGGCGCTAGCGCCCTACCCTACGGAGCGGATGTCCTTCCACCCCGTCTCGACGCGGGTCAACTCGCCGCGCAACGACGATCCGGGGTGCATCGAACCAGCCCTGGGCTGAGGGACGGCGCGGCGAGCCTTGCGGCAGTCCGGCGGCGCTCATTCGGGAGGAACGGCCGGGGCCGCCCAAGTTGGGATGGGTTGCGGAGTGATGCAGCCGATGTCGGCCCGGATACCACACCGGTCACAGCCGGGCACGGGAGGCGAAAGGACCCATGCCGGGACCCACGCCGCTAGCGGTGGACATCGAGACCGTGGGCTTCGACTGGGATGAACTGCATCCCGAGGTGCAAGCCTACCTCCTGCGCCGCGCCCGTGATGACCAGGAGCGGGAGCGGGTGAAGGAAGAACTGGCCCTCCACCCGGGAACGGGCCGGGTGATCGCCATCGCCTTGTGGCGGCCTTATGAGAACCGGGGCGGCGTGCTGGTCGAGGATCCGTCCGTCGAGCAACCCCGCTGGGTTCGCTTCGAGGGGGCGGAGGGGGACGCCCAGATCTACCGCGGCAGCGAGCGGGCCATCCTGGAAGAGTTCTGGCGCTACGTGGGCCAGCATGCGGGTACCCTGGTGACCTTCAACGGCCGAGCCTTCGACGGGCCTTTCCTGATGATCCGTTCGGCCATCCTAGGTGTGGCGCCGACCCGTAACCTGGTCCCGTACCGGTACAGCTTCCAGGAACACTGTGACCTGGCAGAGGTCCTGTCCTTCTACGGGGCCCGGCAGCGCAACTCGTTCCTGTTCTGGTGCCACCAGTTCGGCATCCCGTCGCCCAAGCAGGAGATGGACGGGAGCGCCGTCGGCACGGCCTACCGGGAAGGGCGGATCGAGGACATCGCCCGTTATTGCCTGGCCGACGCCCGCGCCACGGCGGAGCTCTACCGCAAGCTGGAGCCCCTGATCGCCGTCATGGACGGCCGGCCCGGCGGCAATGGCCGGTACGGCAGTAACGAACCTTCCGGTGGTGTGGCATGAGCTTTGTCGACGACCAGCCAGGCGACGAGCGGCACCAGGTTCCGGAGATCCTCGACACCGGGTGTCCTTCTTCCGACGAAGATCTCGCCGGCGGCGCGACCGCGGGCACCCCGCAGCTGAACGGCGAGCCGCCCAGCCCGTCCGGATCGCCCGGCTCGGCCGGACGGGACGGCGGGGGCGGCCGTCCCTTTGCTTTCGGCGACCTGGTCGTCTTCGTCGACGCCAAGCAGCGCCGCCGATTGCAACGGCTGCAGCCGGGACGTGTGTTCCAGGCTCCACCCGGCGGTGCCATCCGCCACGACGACGTCGCCGGCCTGCCAGAGGGGGCCGTGGTGTCCACCACGACCGGGCAGCCCATCCTCTGCCTGCGGCCGACGCTGGAGGAATACATCCTGGCCATGCCGCGGCGTACCCAGGTCATCTACCCCAAGGACCTGGGGCAGATCCTCATTCGCTCCAACCTGGGACCCGGGGGTCGCGCGTTGGAGGCCGGGGTCGGTTCCGGAGCCACCTCCCTGGCGCTGCTACGCCTGCTGGGCCCGACGGGAACCTTGGTCTCCTACGAGCGGCGCCCGGAGTTCGCGGAACTGGCCCGGGACAACGTCCGGCGCTTCCTGGGCGAGGACCCGCCCAACTGGCGGATCGAACTCCGCGACGTCTACGAGGGCATCGATGAGCGGGATCTCGACGCCGTGGTGCTGGACGTGCCCGAGCCCTACCGCTGCGTGGAGGCGGCGGCCGCCGCCGTGCGTCCGGGTGGCGTGTTGCTGGTCTGGCTGCCTACCACCAACCAGGTGCAGCAGATGGTGGTCGCCCTCCGCCGCCACCCGGCGTGGGATCTGGTGGATACCACGGAACTGCTGCTGCGCCCGTGGCATGTGAGCCAGGAGAGCGTGCGCCCCGAGCACCGCATGGTGGCCCACACGGGCTTCCTCATCACCGCTCGCCGCGTCACGGGGCCCGCACCCTTGCCTTCCCGCCCGTGACCCCGGGCCTGGAGCCCGCCGGCCCCACCAGGCCGGCAGGCCACCGGCCCGGCCGCGGGGTCGGTGTCGACAGGCCGCCGTCCCGGCGGCGGCCGTCGTCGAGGGACCCCCTCCGGTGTCACAATTTCTGTCTCCGCCTTCTCCCCTTTGCGACACGTCATGCCCGTCCGGCCCCCTACAATGGGGGCACAGCTTGTCCGCTCGCGCAGGTTCGGGCACGGGCGGCAGGGCCACTGAAGCGAGGTGAATGGCCGTGGCAGGATGGCCCGGGCGGGAACCGGGCGCCGGGACCGCCCTCGCCAGTCTACCGGGTGGGAGGCGGGGCCCGGCGGCGGTCGGGCGGCAGGAGGCGGAAGGCGGTCGAGGAGCGGAGTGGGTCCCGTGGGCCGGTGCGGCGTTGCTGGTGACCCTGGCCGGGCGGGTGCAGCCCGCCGGCTTGCCCTCCCCTCTGGTGCTGCCGCTGGTCGCCGCGGTGATGGAGATCTCCCCGCGGCTGGGGTGGACGGTGGCGTTCCTGGGCATCGCCGGCGCCTTGAGCGCAGGTGCGGCTTACGGTGCGGGGGTGCTGCTGGTCGCCACCCTTCTCATGCGGGTGCTGAGGTCGCGCGTCCTGGAAGGAGATAGCGGCGGAGCCGGGCGCCACCGGCTGCAGGCTGCGGTCCTGGCCGGCGCCGTGCTGTTGGCGGGCGGTGTCCTGGCGTGGCCCTTCGGTCCTCTGGGCCCGGAGGTAGACCGGCTGGCGGGCGTCATGGTGACGGCGGTCCTGGCCGTCGTCGGCCTGCCCTGGATGCGGGATGCCGCCGCCTTCCTGCTGCGGGTGCTCCCCGGCGCGGCGGGGGTTCTGTCCGGGGATCCGGAGGCGCGGAATCTTCCCACCATGGAGGTCGCCCGTGCCCGGGCGGTGCTGGCCGTGTGGATGGTGGTGGCGGCCGGCGGTCTCGAGGGTGTCCGCCTGCTGGCCCTGGACGCGGGGCTGGCCGTGCGGGTGCTGTGTATCCTGTTGGCCGCGGAGATCGGGGGCGCCGGCTGGGGGGCGGTGGTGGGGGCCGGTGCGGGCT
>QGUQ01000447.1 GCA_003242195.1 Bacillota bacterium
CTATTCTCGGGGGGCTGGAGAGTTGTATAAGGAACTGGGCTGGGACGAGGACGGGCGGCCGGTGTTCTCGTGGCCTGAACCCACCGCACGCTGGTGGCCTGAAATCCCCGCCGAACCCGAGTCCGAGCCGGTGGACCAGGACCTCCCCGTGGAGGTCTGAGCCACCGGCTCATGCCCCACGATAGCCACCACCTCTTCGAGGTGTGGGGCGGGCGCTCCTGCGGGAGCGGCGAAGAGTGGCAACACAATACAGGGAGGGTTCACATATGGTTTTGACTAGGGCCTATATCCACGACACTACCGGGTTCGACAACGGGGACCTGTTCCGCTCGGCGCAGGAGGTGAGAGACTACTTTACGGTCGCCAACATCGAAGCGATGTTCGGGGAATGTCCCTACACCCAGGAAGAGTTGGACGAGATGGCCGAGGCGGTCATCGCCCACCGCTGGCATATGGCGCTTCCGGTTGACGAGTACCGGAGCGTCTACAACGATGGCCGAGGCATACCGCACGAGGCCATCCAAATCCCATGGGATGTTGTGACAGACCTCTTGGGCCGGGAGCACAAGGGCACCCCAGACGATGATGCGTTCCTGGTCGACTACCTACTCCAGTCCGGTGCGCCGGAATGGGTGCGCACCGCCGAAGGATGGGTAGATGAGCACGGCTGGGGTCTCATCGGCCCGGAGTTCGCTGGGGCGGGCGAGGATGACTGACATCCCCCGCCCCAAGAAGCATCTGATCGAAGCGGGTCGCCGCTACCCTCAGGCGTGGCGGATCATCGATCAGATGCGGGCCGACAGGGGGCGAAGTCTCCCTAATTGGCCCGACTGGTGCTTTTTCCCGCTGGCCGGTTCCATTGCCATCGTAACGGGTGGGGGGTTGCTGACGCCGGAGCTAGCCATCGAGGCCACTCGGTTCAACGCTCTGGCGGCGTGGCGGCCAACGCAGGGCATTTATCGTTTCGACAGCGATCTTTTTTCGGCCCTGTGGGAGACGCCCATCGACGGTAACATCCCGAGGGATGTGTTGTATCGCCTGCCTGAGTGGTGCGTGTACATCGAAACCCCTGGGCGAGAGGTGCTCGGTCGTCCACTCCACGGGTTTTTCACGCACTTGGAGTACGATGTGTGGCATGATCGCCACGAACTGCGGTTTCTGTTTGATAGGGGCGACACATGGGACGACCTGGTGCCGTTTGTACTTCACCTGGTTGACGGTAGCCTATCTGACGCCTTGGACGCCACTATCAGTCTGACACCTGAATGGTTCCAGGCCGACCCTCTAACGGAGAAAATGCGGCAGGCGTTGCCAGCAGAACTCGCTCCGCTGTTATCGCTCGTCCTATACCTGTGTTCCCAGGCCGCTGAGTACGCTGGCGACCGCCGCCCGTCACGGCCCACACCAACGAAAACAAAACGTGGGCCACGGCTGTTCCCGCCAGACCAGCCTACGGTGTGGTATACGGGCTTTCGCCTTGGAACGGCCCTGCGTAGTGCACTGCGCGAGCACAGGGCGAGCAGCGGACCTACGGAGCGTCGCTCGCCTCGGCCGCACATCCGCTCGGCCCACTGGCACGCCTACTGGGTAGGCCCCAGGTCGGATCCCGACAAGCGCCGCATCATCCTCCACTGGCTCCCGCCGATTCCCGTCAACATAGGGGACTTGGATGAGATCATCCCGACGATTCGTCAGGTTAAAGGGAAGAGGAAGAAGGAAGAGTCCCGATCTTAGATCCGATACAGCCCACACTCCCGGCGGTTGATAGAGAACCCGGCCCTAACCCCGGAATTCATTCCGGGACTTGCGGGCCGGGTTCTTTGTTAAGGCAAACAGTCGTGCAAGGGGATACCTGGCGGACAAGTATACCTACCGGGGTAGGGTATTTCGACACCCCCTTTGAACCCAATAATGAACCCAATAATTGTCCTCAAATGGGGTGTGTCACTTCCAAGAACTGTATATGCCATATATTGGCAGGTGTTCTAGCTGGGACTTTGCCGCAACCATAGCGTGCCCCCATCGTCTAGCGGCCTAGGATGCATGGTTCTCAGCCATGAGACAGGGGTTCGAATCCCCTTGGGGGTACCAAACGAAAAAGCCCTTCACAACGGCGTTTCCGG
>QGUQ01000448.1 GCA_003242195.1 Bacillota bacterium
TTGTGTATAAGAGATCGCCTGGAGGACACCCTGGTCGCCCACCGCCGCCGGGGCGGTTCGGCCGTGGTGGTCCTCCACGACGTGGATCGGGCCCTGCGGCTGGCCGACCGCTTGCTGGTGCTGGCGGGCGGCCGCGCTCGACAGCGGACGGCGGCCGCAACCTCCGCGGCGGAGATCCGGGCGTGGCTTGCAGGTCCCGTCGCCAGCGGGGAGGCGGGGAGCCCGTGAAGGGCGCCGGCTCCGCATGGAAGGACCTGCGACTCCTGGTGGGAAAGGATCTGCGGGTCGAACTGCGCCGCCGGGACGGGCTGGCGACCTTGGCCACCTTCGTGCTCCTCGTGGGGCTGGCCTTCGCCCTGGCCTTCGACCCCTCCCGCCGCGATCTCTCGCCCCTGGTCGCGGGAGCTGCTTGGGTCGCCTACTACTTCGCGGCGGTACTGTTGTTCGGCCGAGGGTTCGCCCGGGAGGTGGAGCAAGGGACCCTGGACGGACTGCTGCTGGCGCCGGTGGACCGCGGGGTACTGTACCTGGCCAAGGTCCTGGTCCACGTCACCATCCTGGGCGTCCTGGAGCTGTTGCTGACGCCGGTCCTCCTGGCGTGGTTGGGCTTCCGCGGCAGCCCGGCGTGGGGGGCCCTGGGGCTGGCGCTGGTCTTGGGCACCTTGGGTCTCGCCGCCACGGGAACCCTCATGGGCGCGCTCACGGCCTCCGTGCGGGGGCGGGAGCTGTTGCTACCCGTGCTGCTGTTCCCCCTGACGGCGCCGGTGCTCCTGGCCGGCGTCGAGGCGGCGGCGGCCGCCCTCGCCGGGCACCCTGGGGACGCCGCCCTTTGGTTCCGGCTGTTGGTCGTCTATGATACCATGTTCCTGGTTGTCAGCACGCTGCTGTTCGACTTCGTCGTGACTCGTTAGGAGGCAGGTCATGACCCGGCTGATGTCCTGGTTGACGCCGGTGGCCTTCCTGACGTCGGTGACGGCGCTGTACATGGCCCTGCGCTACGCGCCGCCGGAACGATTCATGGGCAACGTGCAGCGCATCTTCTATTTCCACGTGGCCGCGGCTTGGGTCGGATTCCTGGCCTTCACCATCGTATTCATCGCTTCACTGGCGTATCTCCGTCGCAGCGAGGAAAGGTGGGACCGGCTCGCCGCGGCCGCGGCGGAGCTGGGCGTGCTGTTCACCACCATCACCCTCCTCATGGGGTCTCTTTGGGCGCGGGCGGTCTGGGGCGTCTGGTGGACCTGGGACCCCAAGCTCACCACCACGCTCATCCTCTGGTTCCTCTACGCCGGCTACCTCCTGGTCCGGGCGGCGGTCGACGACCGGCGCCAGCGCGGGCGGTTCGCGGCCGTCCTCGGTGTGGTGGGCTTCCTCAACGTGCCGGTCGTCTACATGTCCTCCGTCTGGTGGACGTCCATCCATCCGGTGCTGAGGAACCAGGCCGAGATGACCCTCGCCCCCGCCATGCGCGCCGCGCTGCAGGCCGCGGTGGTGGCGTTCACGCTGCTCTTCGTCGTGCTCCTCGTCTTGCGGGTACGTCTGGCGCGCCTGGCGGACGCCGTGGGGGAGCTGCGCACCGCCGGTGCCTGGAAAGGATGAGCCGGCCTTGCCGGAAATCACGAGGGAACTGGATTACCCACTACTGGTCTACCTGTTCTGGGCTTACACCGCCGCCTTTGCCCTGCTCTTCGCGTACGTCTGGAGCCTGATCCGCCGGCTGGGGGAGCTGGAACGGGAGATCGAGCGGCTGCGCCGCTCCGGTCCCCGGACGCCGGACGACGCGCGGGAAGCGGGCGCTAGGTGACGGGCGGCCCGGCAGCCAACCCAACCATGGACGGGGGGAGACAGCCTTGAAGCGACCCAAGGTCAGCATCGTGGGTGCCGGCAATACCGGTGCGGCG
Source organism: Bacillota bacterium (assembly GCA_003242195.1). Lineage (GTDB taxonomy): Bacteria > Bacillota > Sulfobacillia > Thermaerobacterales > Thermaerobacteraceae > ZC4RG37. Next base: position 1,902 of record QGUQ01000448.1, read on the forward strand.
CTGGCCCACTGGCTGGCCATCAAGCAGGTGGCCGACATCGTCCTGGTCGACGTGGTGGAGGGCATGCCCCAGGGCAAGGCCCTCGACCTCATGCAGGCGGCGCCGGTGGAGTCCTTCGACTGCATCATCACCGGTTCCAACGATTACGCCGACACGGCCGGGTCCGACGTGGTGGTGATCACCGCCTGTCTCTTATACAAACCTCCGA
>QGUQ01000449.1 GCA_003242195.1 Bacillota bacterium
CTGGAGCGCTGGTCCAGTCCCAGCCAGCGGGAAGCCACGGACCTGGCGGCCGCACTGCGGCTGGCGGCGGCCGTCCTCCCCGGTGACGCCCGCCGCCGAATCCTCCTCCTCTCCGACGGGCGCCCCACCCAGGGGGACGCCCTGGCCGAGGCCCGGGCCCTGGCGGCGGCTGGCATCCGCCTGGACGCCGTCCCCCTGCGGCCCGTCGCCGGGGAGGACCTGGCGGTCCGCGAGCTCCGGGCCCCCGCCTCCGCCCGCCCGGGGCGGCCCATCGCCGTGGAGGTGGCCGTCACCGCCACCCGGGAGACCGACGCCCGCCTGCGCCTGTACGCCGCGGGCGCCCTGGCGGGCAGCCGCCAGGTCCGCCTGCAGCCCGGCGAGAACCGGTACGTCTTCCAGGTCACTCCCTCGCAACCGGGACCGCTCCCCCTGCGGGCCGAGATCGAGCCCCTGGGGGAGGGCACCGATGCCGAGCCCGGCAACAACCGCTACCACGCCGTCGTCGGGGTCACGGGAACGCGGCCCGTCCTCCTCCTCACCCCCGAGCCCGAGGGCCCCCTGGCCCGGGCCCTGCGCTCCCAGGGCCTCCAGGTGGACGCCCGCGGTCCCGGCCAGCGCCCGGCGGACCTCGCCGGTTGGGCCCGGTACGGGGCGGTCTTCCTGGAGAACGTGCCCGCCCACGCCCTGGGCGAGGGGGCCATGGCCGAGCTGGAACGGTTCGTCCATGACCTGGGCGGCGGCCTGGCCATGGCCGGCGCGCCCGAGACCTTTGGACCCGGGGGCTACCTGGGGACGGCGGTGGAGCGGGCCCTGCCCGTCTACATGGACCTGCGGGCCAAGAAGAACCTGCCCACGGTGGCGATGGTCCTGGTGGTCGACCGGTCCGGCAGCATGCAGGGAGTGAAGCTGCAGATGGCGGTGGAAGCGGCCATGCGGGCCGCCCGCCTGTTGACGCCCAGGGACCGCCTGGGCGTGGTGCTCTTTGACTCCCGGGCCTTCGTGACCCGGGAACCCGCGCCCGTGACCTCGCCGGGCGAGCTCCGCGCCGCGTTCCCCGCCCAAGCGGAAGGCGGCACCTCGGTGGGGGCCGGCCTGCTGGCGGCGTGGGAGCTGATTCGCAACGTGCAGGCGGACGTGCGGCACGTGATCGTGCTGACCGACGGGGTGTCGGCCCCCTTCGACGCGGAGGGGACCGCCCGCCAGTTCCGGGAGGCGGGGGTCACCCTGTCGGCGGTGGCCATCGGTCTCGACGCCGACCGGCAGTTGCTCCGCTTCCTGGCCCAAGCGGGGGGCGGAGGCTATTACGAAGCTGCGGACCCCGAGCAGGTACCCTCCCTGATCACCCGGGACGCGGTGCTGGCCACCCGTGCCTTCCTCGTCGACCGCCCCTTCGTCCCGGTACCTGCGACTACTCCCGGCCGCGGCGGCGCCGCCGCCCTGCTGCGGGGGCTGGTGGGCGAGGGTGGGGCCGCCAGCGGGAGCGGGGCCGAAAGCGGGAACGGGACCGGGAGCGGGAACGGGTCCGGCCCCGGGCTGCCGCCCCTGGGCGGGTACGTGGTGACCAGCCCCAAGGAGCAGGCCGAGGTGCTCCTGGTCAGCGACGAGCAGGACCCAGTCCTGGCGGCGTGGCGCTACGGCTCGGGCCACGCCCTGGCCTGGACCTCGGGAACGGCCGGGCCCTGGGCCGGCGCCTGGCTGGGCGAAGGGCAGCCTGCCTATACCCGGCTCTGGGCCAGCGCTGCGGACTGGCTACTGGCGCGGCGGGCCGAGCCCGGTGGACGACCGGCCGGGACCGGCCCGGCCGAGGGCGCCGGCGGGGGCACGAGGGAGGGATCGGGCGCGGCTGCGCTGGCGCCGCCCGCAGGCGTGGAGGCGGAAGTGGAGCCCGTGGAGGGCGGCTACGAGGTCCGCGTCCGGGTCCGGGGGACGCCGCCGCCCGTGGGCCGGGTACGCCTGGTGGGCGGTCCCTCCGGCGGGGTGGAGACCCCGACCGGCGGGGGCGGACCCCCCCCCCGGGGGGCGGGAGCGGGCCCCCTTCCGGTCGGCTCCGACCGGCCCCAGGGGCGGGCGGTGGGGCACGGCCCCGGGGGCCACGACCGTCTCCTAT
>QGUQ01000450.1 GCA_003242195.1 Bacillota bacterium
AAGAGACACGGCCATCCCCCCCCGAGCCCCCCGGCGGCCCCCCCTGGCGCGGCCCCCCCGTTGCCCGTGGCGGGATTGGCCAGCAACTCGGCGGCGGCGCCGGCGTCGTCCCCCACGACGCAAAGGGCCCAGAAGGCGGCAAGGGGATCGGCGCCGATCCGCGCGGCCAGCTCCTGGGCCCGCTCCTGCCGGGGGCGCGGGCGGAAGGGCAGGACCTGGCATCGGGAACGGAGGGTCGGTAGGATCACCTGCGGCCGGTCCGTGGTGAGCAGGAAGGTGACGTAGGGCGGCGGCTCCTCCAGCGTCTTCAGCAGGGCGTTGGCCGCCTGGGGCGTGAGGCGATCGATGTCATACCAAAGGACGACCTTTCGCGCCGCCTCCCGAGGGCGGTAGGCCAGCTCGGCGATCACCTGGCGCACGGCGTCGATCCCGTGCCGATCCGGGATAAGCAGGTCGGGATGGGCGCGGGCCTCCACCCGGGCACAGGCGTCGCAGGCGCCACACGGGCGGCCCCCTTCGGGCCGCTGGCAAAGGAGGGCAGCCGCCGTGTCCCGGGCCGCCTCCCGGTGGCCGGCCCCCGCCGGGCCCGTCAAGAGATAGGCGTGGCTGACCCGCCCGGTGCGCACGGCGTCGCGGAGGACGCGCTCGGCGGCCTGTCCGGCCGCGGCGGGCCGGCGCGGCCGCTCCTCATCGTTCAACGGGGTGTCGCACCCGCTCATACGTGCTCGAACCGCTCCACGTTCAGGACGAAGATGGTGGCGCCGCCCACGATCACTTCCACCGGGTAGGAGACGTAGTCGGCGGCACCGCCGGCCGGCCCCAGGGGCGTCACCACCTGCTCCCGCGGGCGGCAGACGCGCTTGACGATGCCCACCACCTCGTCCACCTGGTCGTCCGCCGCCCCGACCAGCAGGGTCGTATTCCCTTCTTTCAGGAACCCGCCCGTGCTGGCCAGCTTGGTAGCACGGTAGCCGCGGTCGACCAGTTCCTCGATCAATCGCCCCGCATCCTTATCCTGCACCACGGCCACGACCAGTTTCACCACTGCCCCCCGCCTTTCGGTGACCGACTGCGGCCCCCAACCGCTGCCGAACCGCCGCCCGGACCGCCTCCGCCACCCGCTCCGGCGGCTGCTGCGCGTCGATGACCACGTAGCGATCCGCATCCATCCGCGCCAGCTCGAGGTAGCCGGCGCGAACACGGCGGTGAAAGGCTGCATCGCGGCCCTCGATGCGGTCACCGGGGCGATCATGACGGCGACGGGCGACCTCCGGCGCGCAGTCGAAGAGCAACGTGAGGTCCGGGACCAGGCCTCGAATCGCCCAGCGGTTCATCGCCCACACTTGCTCAAGCCCGATGCCGAGCCCGTAGCCCTGGTAGGCCAGGCTGGAGTCCACATACCGGTCGCAGATGACCGTCTCTCCAGCAGCCAGTGCCGGCAGAATCACGGTCGCCACGAGCTGCGCCCGAGCCGCGGCGAACAGGTAGGATTCGGCCACCGGATCGATCTCCACCTCGCCGCTTAACAGCAGCTGGCGGATGCGCTCGCCAAGGGGCGTCCCGCCGGGCTCGCGCACCAACCGGTAGGGGATGCCCAGCTCGGCCAGCACCTCGGCCACGACGCCGGCGTGGGTGCTCTTGCCGCTTCCCTCGCCACCCTCCAGCGCGATGAGCCAGCCGCGTCGTCGTGGTGACGTCCCGAGACGTTTCGCCACGGCCCGCGGGGGTTCGGACGGCCATCGTCCCTGGTCGTTCATGGATGGGAGTTTCGCCTTCCTTCCGTGACATCCCTTGCCGTAAAGGGCGTAGGGAACGAAGAAGGCCCGGGAGATCTCCCGGGCCTCGTCCCGCTCCAGCGGCAGGATTCGAACCTGCGACCCCCCGGTTAACAGCCGGGTGCTCTACCGCTGAGCTACGCTGGAACGCGCTGCGCCGATTATAAAACAAAACCGGCGCAGCGACAAGAAGAAAAACCTGTTCCGGCGGCGACCTACTCTCCCGGGCCGAGGTGGCCCAGTACCATTGGCGCTGGAGGGCTTAACGGCCGTGTTCGGAATGGGAACGGGTGGGTCCCCTCCGCTATGGCCACCGGAACG
>QGUQ01000451.1 GCA_003242195.1 Bacillota bacterium
AGGAGGCCATCGCGGAGGCCATCGCCCGGGGCGTCTGCGAGTGGGCAGGGGTCCCGTGGGTGCCCGTGACCAGCTCGGAGGCCGGGACCGCCAAGCTGTACCGGCTCAAGACGGGTACCTTCTCGAATGCCGCCGCGCTGGCGGCCGCCGTTCAGCGGGTGAGGGACCTCTTCGGGTGGACCGTCTACGAGTGGGCCGAAGGCGCATACAGCGCCGGCGGCATCTGGTCCCCGAAGTACCGGCTCTTCACCGGCACGTTCACGAAGGAGGCCGCGGAGGCCGCGGCGGAGCAGCTGCGGAAGGCGACGGGGTGGACCGTGTACGTCGTGGAGGCGTGAGGACGTGAAAGAGAGGGCCGGGGGCATCGGCGCCCCCGGCCCTTGTTTTTTTCGGCGGCCGGCTTACCGGGTGGTATGGACGACATAGCGGATGCCCAGGCGTGCCCACTTCCGGGCCAGCTGTTGGGCCCGCGCCTTGCTGGAGATCCGCCCGGTCTGCACCCAGTAGCCCTTGTGCTTCGGGTGCTTGGCGACGTACATCCGATAGCCCGTGGCCCGGGTGAACTTCTTCGCGGCCGCCGCGGCGGCCTTCTGCGTCTTGTAGAGGCCGCCGCCGACAAAGTAGCCGGTGACCTTGGGTTTTGCCTTGGGCTTCGCCTTGGCGACGGTCTCCGCCGGCGCGTACTTGCGGATCATGTCGACGACCTGCTTGCCCGTCATGCCCCGGACGCCGGCATTGAGGCGCGGCAGCTCCATGTTCGGCGTGCTCCGGGTCACCAGCCCGGTCTTCGTCGTGAAGGCGTACCGGATCCCCTCGGCCTGGGCGGCCTTGATGAACGCCGGCGTGTAAGCGCCGTAGGGGTAGGCCAGCATGTCGGGCTCGTCCCCCAGCAGCTCGCGGTGCCGCTGGCGGGCGAGCGCCATGTCCTCGCGGATCTGCTGTTCGCTCATCACCCACACGGCCGCCACGTCCGCCTTATCGGCCTCCCGGATCACGCGGTAGTGCATGTTGTACGAGTGGGACTGGACCTCGACGCCGCCCTGCTCCAGCTCGCGCAGGGCCTGGCTGCTGAGCGTGTTGGGGTCACGGTCGATGCGCCGGTAGACCACGAAGGCGACCGCCGGCACCTTGTGCTTGCGCAGGATGGGGAGCGCCACCGAGTGGATCTCCTTCATCCCGTCGTCGATGGTCAGCAGCACGGCGTTCTCCGGGATAGTGCCCTTGCCGGCCTTCCAGCGGCGGAACTGCTCGGCGGAGATGAAGCGGAAGCCGGCCGACTTCAGCGTGCGGATGTGCTCGTCGAACTGCTGGGCGGTCACCGTGATAGGGCCGTCGGGTGGCCGGTTGAACTGGTGGTACATCAGGACGGCGACCCGGTCCTTGTAGTAGACGGGCTGCGCGGACGTCGGCCACGTGGCCATGGCCATCATGGTGGACGCCAGGACGGCGCCCGCCACCAGCTTGCGAATCGAGAGACCCTTCATTCCCCTCTCGCCCCCTGACGCGGTAGTCCTTCCAGCGCCATCCTACCAAGACAAGTTAAGGCTCAATTTGACAGCTGAGGCAACAAGCCCCGGCAGGCGCCGGTGCGCTCCGCCCATTTCATTAACCGGGAGCGTTGACAAGATGGTCCGTCCGGTTTATAATCAAAAGCGAAAGGAGGTGAACCGCGATGGTCAAGGCCATGATCCTGGTCCCGGTCAAGGACAACGACGGCCGGCCGCTCGGGCGGGACGCCTGGCAGGAGCTGCAGCAGCGGCTCCTGGAGTTCGGCGGCTACACCGACGCCGGCCGGGTGGCCGGGGCCTGGGAGTCCGAGGGCCGGGTCTACCACGACGAAAACCGCCAGTTCATCATCGCCCTGGGCAGCTGGCGGGACGTCCCCCGGTTCCTCGAGCTGGCGGAATGGGTCCGGGTCCGGTTCCGCCAGGAGGCGGTCTATATCGAGATCGCCGGGGTCCCGGAGATCCTGGGCGGGTAGGGCGGGGCACCCCGCCCTACCCACCACCCTTGACGACGATAAACCGGCAGGTTAATATCAGGGGGCAAGCCAGGCGAAGGGGGGGTGCCGAGCATGACCTACACGACGCTGGAC
>QGUQ01000452.1 GCA_003242195.1 Bacillota bacterium
GACACAACCCGTGAGCTAGCCATTGCAACCCGTCGATCATCGGTCGGACAAACGGCTGGTCTCACGCACGTAACCCGTGAGCTAGCCATTGCAACGGTTCGCATCTAGGGCGTGCTTTACTCAACGGTTTTCGGGCCGAAATTCGCGAACCAGCGCCACCGATAATCATACAGTATGCCGCTTCATAGAACAAGCAGCGAACCCACCTGGTCCGTGTCACGTTCCGGTGGGTGCCCCCAGCGGTGAATCCACTGTCAAGCCACGGGTGCCCGAGCCAGGTCGCGGAGCAGTTGCGCCCAGGGCCTGTCTGTATGGGGCCCGGTAAGCGCCGGGAGACGCACACGCAGCCAGCGGCTCGGGTCCTCCTCCAGCTGGCGAACCACTTGCTGAACCGCCTGGCGGGTCGCCCGCCGCACGGAAGAAGGCACTTGGAGACGCCCGCCCTCCAGGACCGAGCGCCACTGGGGGTCAAAGCGCTCACTCAGAAGCCGCGCCAAATGATCCGCGCCCCGTGCGCTCCAACGCGCGCCCTGCCGCTTCATCCGCCGCGCGAGTACGTGAAAGACCTCGCCTTCAATGGCCCCTAGCCGCGGTGCCTCCCCGGAGGCCACGATCCCGTCCCAGTTCTCCCGCAGGTAGCCTCGCAGCCGCAGCACGCGCTGCCGCCCCGCACCGCGCCGCCCCCGCAGCGCCTGGGCGAGCGCCGCCTCCACGCCCGCCCAATCCCCCGCCTCGATGGCTCGGCACACCCGGCCGTAAGCCTCCTCGGTGGGCGATAACGCCTCCCGCAACGCCCGCCGCAGGTGGAATGGGTCCAGCCGGTAACACGCCCGGGGGAAATACTGCAGCCCCTGCTTGACCCAGCTCGCTCCGTCGCCCCCCACATACCAGGCCTGCACCGCGCTTAGGTCCCACTGCGTCCCCCAATAGGCGCTGGCCTGCTCCCAAAAGGCCGCGCCCGGCATCACCCCTGCCACCACCCGCCGCTCCCGCAGCGCCTGCCGCTTGGAGCCGACGGCTTGCTTGCCTTCGTACGCCACCCCCAGCTTCAACACCACCGGTTGCTGGCGGCCCCGCAGATACACCTCGTCCGCTTCCACATGCAGCTCGGCACTCCGGCGCCGGCCTTGAGGCACTTTGCCCTCCACAAAGACGGATCGCCGCAGCCGTTCCGCCGCCTCCTCCAGCCGGCGTCCCGCCCGCTGCGCCGCCCGCCACACCGTCATCGCCCGCGGCGGTGCCTGCCCCGCCGTCAACTCCCTCAGCACCGCCGCCGCCCGGTGATACGGCATCTCCGCCGCCAGCCGCTGGCACAGGGCCTCCAGCCGCGGCGACAGCCGCCGGTACGATTCCAAACCGAGCGCTTCGTCCAGCAAGAACACCCGCCGACCCGTCACGCAGTCCCGATAGTAACGCCGTTCGATCCGTAACTCGCCCAGCGGTGTGTCCAGGACGCGCTCTCGCGTATCCAGACACGTATACCGGCTCCGGTCCCGCTCTTGCATCCGTCGCTCATCGATCCCAGCCAACACCCATGCCAGCAGCCGGAGTGTCAGCCGCCCGCTCAGTCGTTGAACGGCTTCTTCCAGCTCCGCGAACGACCGTTCTTCCGTCACCAGCGCCGCCAGATCCCGCAACGTCTGGAGGAAAAGTTCCTGCACAGCGTGTATGCTGACCATGGGGCCTCACCCTCCGAACTACCGCTGGGGAAGCCGTCCCATCCAGGGACAGCCTCCGGGTGAGGCCTCTTCTATTTGCCTTCACCCTCACCTACCGAAACGTTACACGGCCGCGGGCCGGACCGGCGCAAGGGAGCCCGGATGATGGGGCCCCGCGGGCCGGCGATGGACGCCGGCGACGGCCGGGGGTTCTGGGGTGCAGGCTCGGGATCCTTGGAAGGCCCTGCATCCTGCGAACCAGAGGGCGCCCCGACGGGCAGGCGGAGAGTGACCTTGGGGGCTGCCGGGACCCGTTCCGGTGCGACTCGTACGGTCTTGTGCGCACCCATCAAGACCGGCGCTGCTTCCTGCGAGTACGAGGCCCCCTCTTCCTGAGACGGCCCCTCCGCTTCGGCCGGCGCATCCCGCTTCGGCAC
>QGUQ01000453.1 GCA_003242195.1 Bacillota bacterium
ATAAACAATTTTTGGCCCGAGCCTCCCACGAGCTGAAAACGCCCCTCTCGATTATTCGGGCTAACTGCGACGCCCTCACCGCGAATCCGGACGACACGATCCGGAATCAGATGCAGTGGATCGAGTACATCCGGGCTGGCGCGGACCGGATGGCAAAGCTCGTCCAGGAACTGCTGATTCTGGCCGGGACCAACGATGAACGCTTGCCGTTCCATCGTGTGCGGTTCCACATCAGCGAGACGGTCGAGGACGTCGCCCGGTCGATGGAAGCAGTGGCGGCAGGCAAGAGTCTCACCGTCACCCACTCGATCGAGCCAGGGTTGTTTGCAGTGGGTGACCCGGACGGCATTCGGCAGGTGGTGGAGATTCTATTCGACAACGCGGTTAAGTATGCGGATCCGGGCGGCTGGATCGCGGTCTCGCTTACCCGCATGGGACGGCGGATCGTTTTTTCCATCACCAACAGCGGCCCGGGGATCGCAAGGGAGGACCTGCCGAGGGTGTTCGACCCCTTCTTCCGTTCCGACCGCTCCCGCACGCATCGGGACGGAAGCTTCGGGTTGGGCCTCTCCATCGCACAGTCGATCATGCGACGGCACGGGAGCGAGATCAGGGTCCAAAGCGAGGAGGGTGTGTCCACAACGTTCTCGTTCACGCTTGCGGCCAGCGTGGGGGGCGGGGGCAGGTGATGGTGTGCTACCTCCCCCTGGTACTGGAAAGCCTTTTATGGCGCAAGCTGCGCCAGCAGAACCCCGACGTCAGAGACGACGACGTGTTATACGACCTGCCATAACTGCACGCCGTGGTGGTGGAGCTGGACGGCGAGGCCTACTTCACCCGCGCCGAGCTGGTCGGGCAGGCCTACGAAGCGTTCAAAGCCGTGGGTCTGCGGCCGCCGGCGCGCGTCCAGCCGATGCCACGTCCCGCCACGACCCCCGCCGGGTAGTGTAGTGGTACGCAACCCTGGTGGACGAGCCTTGAAGGGAGTGAACAATTGCCCCCTTGTCCGTTGGCGTGAACCCCGGGAACAACCACGTCCTAGAACAAGATCCGCAGTGCAGGGCAACCTGCGGACCCTGCACTGCGGATCTTGCGTTCACTGGCTCATCGGGCCGGCTGCGCGCTCCACGTCTTGCCCCCGTCTGTGGAATACTGCTTCACGCCGTCTTCTACCTTGACGAACAGGCTCGCTACCCCCGAAATGTCGATCGGGCCGCCTTCGACGACGCTCTCCGGCGTGCCGCTCTCTTCCTTTCCGGGAGCGACGCCTCGCGTGACGGTCACCTTGCCGTCCGCATCCGTCACCCAAGTCACACCATCTGGCGCTTCGGCGCTCCACGTGTTGCCGTCGTCCGTGGAGTAGCGAGGGACGCCATTCTCGACCTTGACCTGCAGCGTGGTGTACGGGCTGGATGCGGACGCTGACACGACTCCAAAGGCGACGACAAACGCTACGCATGCGACCAGCACGGCCCATTTCTTGCTTCCGATCTTTAACCTCATCGTTGCGATCCCTCCAAGATCCCGATTTGCAAGCAGCGCTGCCTTGCATGACGGATCGTAATCGGTGAACCTTTAGGAAACCTTTGCCCGCTGATGCCAGACCGGTTTCTTGTCCCGTTGTCTCGTTAAGGTTGCCTAAATGAAAGAATCGATCGAACCGCCCCCTGGGCGTCCGAACCCCCTCCCCGGAGGTGCTGCACCCGATCCAGGATCGCCGGGCGCAGGCTCCCGCTAGACAGGCGCCTAAGCGTCCGGAGGTGCGGTGTCGCGGGCTACGTAGCCGGCCACGATGCCCCACACATCGGCCGGTACGGGCCCGTCCACGCGGTACGTCCCAAAGAATTCGTCCAGCGGGCGCGTGGTTCCGAGAACCCGGAACTGGCCAACCCCTGGGTTCGTGACCTCGACACAGCACGTCACCGAGCAGGATTCCCAATGCCTCCCGGACCTCTCCTGGATCGTCACCTGACCGCGTGCTTCCACTCGTCCAAGGCCCACGGTTGTAAGCGCTCCCTTTCCCTCGACCCCCGGCGATAGCACACACCTCCGTTCCGGCATGGCAGATACATTTTGCCTAGTAGTGTTCCGT
>QGUQ01000454.1 GCA_003242195.1 Bacillota bacterium
TCATGATATAGGGCGCTTCGATGGCCCACTTCGATCCTCCCGAAGGGACGATGTAGTTGAGCAACCCACTGTACCAGTAGACGATGACCGGATACGTCTGCGTCGTGGCAAAGGAGACGAACCAGTTGCCGATCTGATCGGACAGGCCCGAGTATTGGACGATACCGAAGATGCCGGCGTAGAAGGGGAACTGTAGGATGACACCCCATACGTACCGGCCGGCCTCCTCGGCCGCCTTCAACAACGAAGCGGGGCGGGAATGCAGCAGGATGCCAAGGGTCAGGAACATGAAGTTGACCACGTTGATGTTGATGGCCGCCAAGCCCTTGCCCCGGAAGTAGATCACCAGGTAAACGAGTCCTGCCACGCCGATGAACCAGTTCACCAGCGGGCTGTATTCCAGAGCGGCGGCCGGGGTGAATTCCTTCCGCTCGGGCGGCGTGAAGTCGTCCGCTTGCTCCAGAACCTCAGGATCGACCGTGACCGTGTCCCGCCGGGACGGGTGCAATGCCGGTGTCAGCACCGTCATGGCAAGCACCACGAGCGTGACAAGCACCAGGTTGAAGGGGTGGAAGATGGTCTCGGTCACAGGGATGACGCCGATCTCCTGCTCGAGGAAGTGGCCAGGCGTTGCCACCAGCAGGGGTGCGGAGGCCGAGAGGCCGGCATGCCACGTGGTACCCATCCCGAGGTAGGCCGCGGCGACCAGGAGCCGGTAGTCCACGCCGGGAACCCGCCTGGCGAGGAAGCGCACGAAGACCGCCGAACCGACGATGGAAAAGCCCCAATTGATGAGTCCGAGCCCCATGGACAGAACGGCCATGAGCGCGACGGCCGACCGCGGCGTCCGGGCCAGGGAAGCGAGGCGATCGAGGGCCCGCGAGACCGGCGGCGCCACGGCCACGATGTAACCGGTGAAGATGATGAGCGCCATCTGCATCGAGAAACTCAGCAGCTCCCAAAACCCGCGTCCCCAGAACTCAACCAGTTGTGGCACGGTAGCCGGCGTGAAAGCCAGTGCGAGGGCCGACGCCAGCACGGTCAGAAGGATGGCCAGGACGTACGCGTCTGGCACCCACCGGGTCGACCAGCGGGTCATGACGGTGGCCAGGGTGGCAACGAAAGGGATGCGCTCGGCTTGTGGAGCGGCAGCCGTGGAAAGACGCCCTGTTCCCATAGCGACCGATCCTCCCCGTGACGTTCTGACCCCAGGGGCAGTTGCGGTGAATTCCCGGCGCCGGGGACCCGGCTCCGTACCAGGAGAGGCGGTGAAACGCCTTCTCTCAGTTCTCGCCATTTCCTGAATTTCCTGCACTAATCGCTAATATGTGGTGTCATACTTACGGTTTCAGCCTTTTCTGACACACGCGACGAAAGCAATGGCCACAGAATCCGGGATTGGATCATCCTCGTAAGGACGGGCAAGCGGCGGGGAGACGGGGAATGGCTCTCCTGCCGTAGCAGGTTGGTATACAATCGGGGAAAAACCCCGCCAGGAGGACAGCATCGTGTCGCAACGGTTACGCAACTTGTCGCTGTACTACTACACGGCCGTGTGCACCGGCTTGACGATTCTCCTCACCGTGACCGTGGCGAAGATCTTCACGGTCTCCCATCCTTTGCGTTATGTGTTTGTGGCCTTGCTCTGCATCGGCCTCGTCCCGGGGTATCTGCGTTATCGGGTCAAGGTCTACAAGAAGGCGGATGAAGGTCGTGCCGTACGGAGATACGGTGTGCTCCTCGTGCTCGTTGCAGTGTATGTGGCCCTTCGCTATCTCGTCCGGAACTTCGCCCGGCATGAAATCTCCGGCGACGACTATGGCATCGCCATGGGGTTCTTCATCCTGGGCCTTTTCGTCGCCTATTACGGGCTGTCCACGTTCCACCTCTGGAAGTACCGGCACCAGTCCCAAGCATGGACTGGAGACACCGCGAAAAGGTAGGGAGGTCGAAGGAGCCTACCCCTTCCTCCCTCGCGTCTCCAGGCCATCTTGCGTTCGACTTTGGAGAAAGAACGGCTGCCTCACTCTCAGCCTGGAGTCATCGTGCACACAGCCTCCACTCAGGTTCGTCCCCGACAGT
>QGUQ01000455.1 GCA_003242195.1 Bacillota bacterium
TTGGCGGCGGAAGGTGGGGCGGGGCGGAGGCCAAGCCCCCGCGCCCGCCCGGTGGCGGGTACGAGACGGGGGAGGGCGGGGATCAGAGTGGTCTTCCCGGCACCGTGGGGGCGGGGCGGCCCGGGGCCGCCCCCCGCCGGTACCCGCAGGCTCACGCCGTCCACGGCCGTGAACTCGCCGAAACGGCAGGTGAGGCCTTCCGTCTCGATGGCCAGTTCGCTCGCGTCGCCGGTCCCGTTCATGCCCGTCCCGTCCAGGGCCCTGCCGTTCATCTCCGCGCTCCCTCCTTCGCTGCCCGGGATTCCTCCTCGCCGGCGAGCCAGACGTAGACGTCTTCCAACTCGACCTCCGCGGGCAAAGCCCGCACGCCGGGCGGCAGGTCGGGATCCGGGGCCCCCGCCGGCAGCGCCACGCGCACGCCCTCGCCCGCCGGGCGGGCTTCCAGCACTCCGGGCCACTCCCGGGCGAGCCGAAGCAGCTCCTGGCGGCGGGGCCGGCCGTCGGCCTTGAGCAGCAGGACGCGATAGGGAACCCGCGCCCGCAACTCCTCCGGGTGGCCCACCGCCAGCAACCGCCCCTGGTGGAGGAGCCCCACGCGCCGGCACTGGCTCGCTTCGTCCATATAGGGCGTGGCCACCAGCACGGCCATGCCGCCCGCCGCCAGCTGGTCCAGAAGGGCCCAGAGCTCGCGGCGGGCCACCGGGTCCACGCCGGTCGTGGGCTCGTCCAGCAGGGCGACGGCGGGCCGGTGGATCAGGGCGCAGGCCAGCGCAAGCCTCTGGCGCAGGCCGCCGGACAGGTGGCGTGCCTGGCGGTGGCGGAAGGCCTCCAGCCCCGCCCACTCCAGCAGGTGTCGGGCCTCGGCGGCCAGGGCCCGCCCGTGCATCCCGTAGAGGCTGCCGAAGAAGGTCAGGTTCTCCCATACGGTGAGGTCGGGGTAGACGCTGCGGGTCCCGGCCAGGTAGCCGACGCCGGCGCCGGCAGGGCGCTCCACCCGGCCGGCGGTCGGGGCGAGCACCCCTGCCGCCACGCGGAGCAGCGTGGTCTTGCCCGCTCCGTCGGGCCCCACCAGGGCCGTCACCGTGCCCGCGGGCAGGTCCAGGTCGACGTCGCGTAGAGCCTCCACCGCCCCGAAGCGGTGCTTCACACCGGCCAGGCGCAGTACCACTTCCATGGCGGACCGCCTTCCTCTCCGGTGATCTCGTCCCGGGCAGACAGGTGTCCCCTCCGGCCCCGGCTGCTACGCGGCCAGCCGCCGCAAGCGCACGGTGGCGACGGCGATCAGCAGCGCACCGTAACCGGCCAGCACGGCCGCCTGCGGCCAGAGCACGTCCAGACCCTGTCCCTTCAGGAAGATCCCGCGGGCGATGGGGACGAAGTAGGTGAAGGGCAGCACCGTCGAGATCCACTGGATGGCCCGCGGCATGGAGCTGATGGGAAAGATCAGGCCCGAGATCAGGATCTGGGGGAACATGACGAAGAAGGCCAGCTGCATCGCCTGCTGCTGGTTCTGGGAAACCGTGGACACCAGCACGCCGAGGCCGACCGTACTCAGGAGGAACAGGAGGGTCAGGGCACTGAACAGGGCCAGGCTGCCGGCCGGTTCCAGGCCGAACAGGTAGAGGCCCGCCGCGAGAACCAGCACGAAGTCCACCGCCGCCAGCAGGATGTAGGGGAGGAGCTTACCCAGGATCAGCTCGAACGGCCGGATGGGCGTCACGGCCAGCTGCTCCAGGGTGCCGTACTCCCGTTCGCGCACGATGCCCAGGGCCACAAGGAGGGTGGTGGCGAGCATGGTCACCATACCCAGCAGGCCCGGGATCATCACCGGTGCGCTCTCGAGGTCGGGGTTGTACAGGATCTCCACGTCCGGCGCCAGGTCCGGCAGGCGAGGCGGTTCCACGGCCAGGGCCGAGACGTCGGGAGCCTCGAGCCGGTCCCCCGGCAGGCCCAGGGCGCGCAGCCTGTCCCGTACCGCGGCCAGCCGGGATTCCCACTCTGCCTCCAGGCGTTCCTGGGCCTCCCGCACTACCTCCGCGCGGAGATCGTCCCGGATCTCCTCCTGGACCTCGTCCA
>QGUQ01000456.1 GCA_003242195.1 Bacillota bacterium
GGCGCCCTTCATCGAGGAGCAATACGGGATCACGGCGTGAAGCCCGGCCGTGGTGAACGGGCCGGGTCCTGGTGCGCTGGTACTCGGGTGATTCGATGGCTTGCTGGATTGGCTGCGTGGGAAGAACCGGAGGCCGCCGGCGGGGCAACGCCAGCGGCCTCCTCCATCAATGAGAACGCGGCCGGGTAGCTCGAGAGAGTGGGCCTTCGCCGAGGATGACGGGAAGCGGGTTCACGGGGCGGGAGGGCGCACGGGTGTCCAGGCGTAAGACTTTTGGGGCTGTAGGCCTCCTTGCGCTTGCCTTGGTTGGGGCCTTGGTGCCCTTGCTCGTGTCACGGCAACTTGATGCCGCCGACGCATGGTTCATCGACTCGCCCAGCCTGTCCTTTGAGGCGAAGCAGGGGCAACCCCTTTACCTGAGCGTCGGTGTTCACTATCGGGGGCCTTTTAGGATCGAGATGGAACGCATCGAAGCCGTATCCGCCACGGATGAACCGCTCCTTCCGGCCTTTTTGGCTCCCGCCGGCGGACTTTCGGACGAACCCTTTCCCCATATGGCACCCCTGTCATGGCCGCTGGTGCTGAATCCCGGGGACCACGTCAACGTCGTGTTTCCGATGGATGACCATCACCGGCCGCTGCACATCCAAGCCATGCGCGTGGTTTACCGGTGGTGGCTAATCCGCCGCGAGCGCAATTTTGTCGTCGATTACCAGATTGGCGAAGTTACCCCTTGACGCCACGGGACCCTGCCTGAATACTCCCGTAACGGCATGATCCCACGCCATTTCGTCCTGCCTCTCTACGGGGAGATCGGCTGACCCTGCCATTCAGTGGGAGGGTGTCCGATGTCAACCCCGGCGTTATCGGCCTACTGGTGCGACCATTGCCGGAGAGTGGTCTGCGAAGCCATCTCGGGAGCGGCCGTCTGGTGCCCTTGCGGCCACAAGGCGAGGGAGATCCGGCCCGGAGCCCGGAGGGGCCACACGGAGTCGTCGCGGGACGGTAAGCGCAAAGGACGAATCGGCCGGGCAAACCCGGCTTCATGTGTGAACACAAGGAAGTTGCGCGGATTCGCAGAACATCCAGGATGATTGAAGAAGTTGGTACAGGATGGATGGGACCCTTGCGGCCGTGTTCCCCGCCCCGCCCGGGTGCCGGGGCGGCCGGGACCGCGATCCGCCCCGGTTGCTAACAGGTATTGCCGCCGTCACGAAATTTTGGGCAAAGGAACCGATCCCAACGCAACGTCCGGGTTGCGGGGAGAAAGGAGGACGGCCGTGGAGGTCCTGGCGGCTTGGTTGCGGGCCGCCCTGGAGCGGGGGGCTTCGGACCTGCACCTGACCGTCGAATCGCCCCCGGTGCTCCGCATCAACGGCGAACTGGTGGATCTGGAAGAACCGCGCCTGCGGCCCGACCGCATCCGGGAGATCCTCGAGCCCATCCTGGACGGGCGGGCGCGGTCCATCCTGGAGCGGGAGGGCCAGGTGGACTTCGCCTACAGCCTGCCGGGGACCGGCCGTTTCCGGGTCAACGTCTTTCGCCAGCGGGGGAGCCTGGCCGCCGTCTTCCGGCTGATCCCCATGCGGGTGCCCGACCTGGACACCCTGGGCCTGCCCCCGGTGGTGGCGACCTTCTGCGACCTGGCCCAGGGGCTGGTGCTGGCAAGGGGACCCACCGGCAGCGGCAAGTCCACCACCCTGGCGGCCATGATCGACCGCATCAATCGGACGCGCCGGGCCCACGTGGTCACCCTGGAGGATCCCATCGAGTACCTGCACCGCCACCAGCGGAGCCTGGTGAACCAGCGGGAGGTGGGGCTGGACACGCCCAGCTTCGCCGCCGGGTTGCGGGCGGCCCTGCGCGAGGACCCCGACGTGATCATGGTCGGGGAGATGCGGGACCTGGAGACGATCCAGACCGCCCTGACCGCGGCGGAGACGGGGCACCTGGTGCTGGCGACCCTGCACACGCCCAGCGCCGCCGAGGCGGTGAACCGCATCGTGGACGTCTTCCCGGCGGAGCAGCAGAACCAGGTACGCGTCCAACTGGCGGCGGTGCTGGAGGGGATCGT
>QGUQ01000079.1 GCA_003242195.1 Bacillota bacterium
TGGGGTCCCGGGTGCGGCCCCGGGGGGGGGGGGGGGGGGTGGGAGGTGAGCGGGTTGCCGGCCTACCGGTGGTGGAAGGTCGCCCTCGCCGTCCTTGCCGCCGGCGCCTTCTTGGCCGGCTGGCTGCTGTGGAAGGGATCGGTGACGACGGGGCAACGACCGCCGGGCAGAGTAGGGGGCGTGTGGGTGGAGGGCCTTGCCCACGCCCCGTCCACGCTGGATCCCGCCCACGCCCTGGGCGAGGCGGACGTGCGCGTGGCCTCCCTTCTCTACGACGGCTTGGTCCGTCTCGACCCCGACGGGCGGGTGGTACCGGCTCTGGCCCGTTCATGGCGCGTAGCCGACGGGGGCCGGCTGTACGTGTTCTGGTTGCGCCAGGGCGTCCGCTTCCACAACGGTCGGCCGCTGACGGCCGACGACGTGGTCTTCAGCCTGACCCGGCTGGTCGATCCCCGGCAGCCGGCACCCCGCGCCTGGGTACTCTACGGCGTCCGCGGCGTGGAGGACTACCTCCGGGGCCGGGCGCCGGCGGTAGCCGGGCTGCGGGCCGCCGCACGTGATCGAGTGGAGATCCGGCTGGACTTTCCGCAACCGGCCTTCCTCCAGCGACTGGCGACGCCGGGTGCGTACGTGCTGGACGAGGAGACGTTGTCGGCCGGAGGGAGGTTTGCACCCGTTGGCACCGGCGCCTTCCAGCTGGTGGGGTGGTCGGCGACGGAGGTGCGCCTGGCTGCGTACCGGGACCACTACCGGGGCCGCCCCTACTTGGACGAGGTACGCCTCGTGGTCGACGGTCCCCGCCCGGAGGCCCTGCGCGCCTTCGCGGGTGGCCGCCGGGCGATCCTCCGCCTCCAACCCCACGAGCTTCGTAACCTGACGGCGGGGCTGGGATGGACGGGACCCCAGTGGCAAGCACCGCTCCCGGCCACGGCCTGGATCGAGGTGAACAGCCGCCGCCCGCCCCTGGACCGCCGGGAAGTCAGGCTGGCCATCGCCTATGCCCTGGACCGGGAGACGCTGATCGCCGGCCTGTTGCCGGGCGGCTACAGCCTAGCGGAGGGACTGATCCCGCCGGGCGTGGCGGGTCACGGGCGCAGCGGCCGGGTGCTGCCACCATATCGTGCCCTCTCCGCCCGTGAGCACCTGGTGCGGGCTGGCTTGTCGGGCGGGCAATCCCTGCGCTGGCTGCAGCCGGGGGAACTCCTCTGGGCCTCCGTCGCCGCCCGCGCCGACCACCTCCTGGGACGGGTGGGGCTGGAACTAGCGGTGGAAACCGCCGGCCACGCCGATTATCTCGCCCGTACATCCTCCTCCCGGGCGACCTACCACCTGGCGCCCCGCTCCCTATGGGCCGAATACCCCGATCCGGAGGCCCTACTCCTCCCCCTACTGGCGCGGCCTGGAGCATCGGCCGCCGGTGGGGTTCCGGAGTCACACCTGCGGGCGCTGGTCGCGGCCGCCGGGGGCGACCGCGCCGCCGCCGCGGGTCGCCTGGAAGGAGAGCTGCTGCGTACCATGCAGGTTCTTCCCCTGTACCATCCCGTGACGGTTCTGGCCGCCCAGCCCTGGGTGCGCGGCCTCGAGCCGACGCCCTTCCCCCAGGGGCCCGACCTCTGGCGGGTTTCCCTGGATCCGCCGGGGGATAGCCGCTGATGGTGGAGCTGTTCCGGTCTTCCGCGACAAGGTTGGGTTCAGGTGAGAGGAAAACTATGGAATGAAGTATAATTATGGCATGGCAGAGGTTTCGCAGGGCGGCGCCGCCGGCCGCCCTGGCGGTAAAGGGCGGCATTGAAGCACAATCACAAGATAGGAGGTGGCGCCGTGGACGTGGCAGCCGCCTGGATGGCCCTGCTGGCCCTGCCGGGTCTCGGGCGTCGGCGCGCCCGCCGCCTCGCCCAGGCCCTGGGCGGTCCCGTCGCTGCCTGGCAGGCGACCGCTGCGGAGTGGGAAGCGACGGGCGTGGCGGAACCGGCCGTCCTGCGGCGGGCGGCGGCCGCCCGTCACGGCCTGGATCCCGAAGATCTGGCGGGGCAGGTGCGGCGTCGGGGCATCGCCTGCGTCGCCTTCGGGGAGCCCGGTTACCCGCGGCGGCTGCTGCATATCCCGGATCCGCCGCTCCTCCTCTACCACCGTGGCCGTGCGCCCGACCCGTCCGTGCCCTGGGTCGCCGTGGTCGGGTCGCGCCGGGCCAGCGTCTACGGGACCACCGTGGCCCACCGGCTGGCGGCCGACATGGCGGCTGAGGGGTGGGTGGTGGTGTCGGGACTCGCGGAAGGCATCGACGCGGCGGCCCACCGTGGCGCCCTGGAGGCGGGCGGGCCGTCGGTGGCCGTGTTGGGCCACGGAACCGATCGAGTCTACCCCCAATCCAACGCGGGCCTGGCAGAACGGCTGGCGGGGCAGGGGTGGCTCGTATCGGAGTACCCACCGGGGACGCCGGCCGAGCCCTTTCGCTTTCCCGAGCGGAACCGGATCCTGGCCGGCTTGGCCGACGGCGTGGTGGTGGTCGAGGCGGCGCCGCGCAGCGGGGCGCTGGTGACGGCCGACCTGGCCCTGGCCTCCGGGCGGCCGGTCATGGCGGTCCCCGGTCCCGTGACCCGCCGGCAGGGCTTGGGCATCCTGGAGTTGTTGCGGGCCGGCGCGCCGCCGGTGGCCGACGTGCGGGACGTGGAGGCGGTGCTGCGGGACCATTACCCGTGGGCGGCGGGTGGGGCGCCGGTCGACGTGGGATGAACCGGCTGGGCCGCGATACCAGCGCCATCCACCGCCGATTGTCGGCCGCTTGTCCTGAGTGCTAGACTAAGATGCAACGCGCATCAGCGCCGGAGCGTGATCCCGTTGGCGAAGACGCTGATCATCGTCGAATCGCCGGCCAAGGCGAGGACGATCAAGAAGTTCGTCGGGCGGGGCTACGCGGTGGAGGCTTCCATGGGCCACGTCCGCGACCTGCCCAAGAGCCAGCTCGGCGTCGACATCGACGATCACTTCACGCCCAAGTACATCACCATCCGGGGCAAGGGTAAGCTCATCGAGCGGCTGCGCCAGCAGGCGCGGCAAGCGGATCGGGTGCTTCTGGCGACCGACCCGGACCGGGAAGGCGAGGCCATCTCCTGGCATCTTTGCCAGTTGCTGGGGATCGATGGGGACTCGCCTTGCCGGATCGTCTTCCACGAGATCACCCGGGAGGCGGTCCGCAGGGCCCTCAAGGAGCCGCGGCCCATCGACGACAACCTGGTGGACGCCCAACAGGCCCGGCGGGTCTTGGATCGCTTGGTCGGGTACATGCTGAGCCCCCTTCTCTGGCGCAAGGTGCGCCGCGGCCTCTCCGCGGGCCGCGTGCAGTCGGTGGCCGTCCGCCTGATCGTCGACCGCGAGGCCGAGATCGAGGCCTTCGTGCCCCAGGAGTACTGGACGGTCACGGCAGCCCTCGCCCGGGCGCGGGACGGGATCCGCTTCGAGGCCCGCTACCACGGTGATGAGAACGGCAAGCGGGAACTGCCCAACCGGGAGGCCGTCGACCGCCTGCTGGCTGACCTGAGCGGCCGGCCCTTTCGCGTGCTCCAGGTCGACCGCAAGGAGCGCCGGCGGTCCCCGGCGCCGCCCTTCACCACCTCCACGCTGCAGCAGGAGGCCTCGCGCAAGCTGGGGTTTAGCGTCCGGCGCACCATGCGCGTGGCCCAGGAGCTGTATGAGGGGATCGAGATCAAGGGAGAGGGGGCCGTCGGTCTCGTTACGTACATCCGCACCGACTCCACGCGGATCGCCGACCAGGCCCTGGACGAGGCAGCGGAGTACATCGCCCGGCGCTTCGGCCCGGAGTACTCGGTGCCCCGCAAGCAAGCAGGGCGTCGCCAGGCCCAGGCCCAGGAGGCCCACGAGGCGATCCGGCCAACCTCGGTCCTCCGGGACCCCGAGTCCATCAAGGACGACCTGACCCGTGACCAGTACCGCCTCTACCGCCTGATCTGGGAGCGGTTCCTGGCCAGCCAGATGGCCCCGGCGGTGCTGGACACGGTGACGGTGGAGATCGGGGCCGGCCCGCACCGCTTCCGGGCCACCGGTTCCACCGTAAAGTTCCCGGGCTTCATGAAGCTCTACGTCGAAGGCCGGGACGAGGAAGGGCAGGGCGAGGCCGAGGAGCCGGGGGATGCCCTCCTCCCCGACCTGGAGCCGGGCGACGTCCTGGAGCTGCTGGAATTGCGGCCGGAGCAGCACTTCACCCAGCCGCCGCCCCGCTACACGGAGGCCATGCTGGTTCGGGCCCTGGAGGAGAAGGGGATCGGGCGACCCAGCACCTACGCGCCGATCATCGAGACGATCCAGGAGCGGGGTTACGTGGTCAAGGAGGACCGTCGGTTCCGCCCGACGGAACTGGGCCGGCTGGTCACCGACTTGCTCAAGCAGCACTTCCCCGACATCGTCGACGTGGAGTTCACCGCTCGGATGGAGGCGGACCTCGACCGGATCGAGGAAGGCCATCGCCGGTGGGTGGACGTGCTGCGGGAGTTCTACGGCCCCTTCGCCGAGACCCTGGCGCGGGCGGAGCGGCAGATCGCCCGTGTCGAGCTTCCCGTCGAGGAAACGGACGAGGTATGCGAGAAGTGCGGCCGGCGCATGGTGATCAAGCACGGCCGCTACGGTCGTTTCCTGGCGTGCCCGGGTTTCCCCGAATGCCGCAACACCAAGCCCTTGCTGGAGAAGACCGGGGCCCGTTGCCCGCGCTGCGGCGGTGAGATCGTCCAGCGGCGGACGCGCCGCGGCCGCGTGTTCTACGGGTGTGCCAACTACCCGCAGTGCGACTTCACCACCTGGGACCGGCCCACGCCGGAAACGTGCCCGCAGTGTGGCACCTTCCTGGTGGAGAAGCGGTCCCGGCAGGGCACGCTGGTGGCCTGTGCCAACGAGGGGTGCGGGTACCGGCGCGAGGCCACGGCGGAGGCAGCCGAGATCGGCTCGCAGGCGGGGAGGTGACAGGGATGCGGCCGGTGGTCACCGTCATCGGCGGCGGCCTGGCGGGAAGCGAGGCCGCCTGGCAGGTGGCCCAGCGGGGCATTTCCGTTCGTCTGTTCGAGATGCGCCCGAAGCGGACCACGCCCGCTCATCATACGGACCGCCTGGCGGAGCTGGTCTGTAGCAACTCGTTTCGGGGTTCGCAACTGGAGCAGGCGCCCGGCCTGTTGAAGGAGGAGATGCGGCGCCTGGGCTCCCTGATCATGCAGGCGGCGGACGCCAGCGCCATCCCCGCCGGTAGCGCCCTGGCCGTGGATCGGGACGAGTTCGCGCGGCGGGTGACGGAAGCCGTCGAGGGCCATCCCTTGATCGAGGTCGTACGGGAGGAGGTCACGGAGCCGCCGGCGGAAGGGCCCGTGATCATCGCCACCGGTCCCCTGACCTCCGACGCGCTGGCCAGCTGGATCCGGGACTTCACCGGCGAGGAGTCCCTGGCCTTCTTCGACGCCGCCGCTCCCATCGTGACCTACGAGTCCCTGGACCTGAGCAAGATCTACCGGGCTTCCCGCTACGGCAAGGGGAACGGTGACGACTACCTGAACTGCCCGATGACCAAGGATGAATATGAAGCCTTTTGGGAGGAGCTGGTCCGGGCCGAGCGGCATCTGCCCCACGACTTCGAACAGGGCATGGTCTTCGAGGGGTGCCTGCCCATCGAGGAGATGGCCCGGCGGGGCAAGGACACCCTGCGCTTCGGGCCCCTGAAGCCCGTGGGCCTGCCCGACCCGCGGACCGGGCGCGAGCCCTATGCGGTGGTGCAGTTGCGCCGCGACAACCGGTACGGCACCCTGTACAACCTGGTGGGTTTCCAGACGAGCCTGAAGTGGGGCGAGCAGAAGCGCGTCTTCCGGATGATCCCGGGGCTGGAGAACGCCGAGTTCGCCCGCTACGGCGTCATCCACCGCAACACCTTCATCAACTCGCCGCGGGTGCTGCGGCCCACGCTGCAGTCCCGCCGGCGGCCCGACTTGTTCTTCGCCGGTCAGATCACAGGCGTCGAGGGGTACATCGAATCGGCCGCCACCGGCATCGTGGCCGGGATCAATGCGGCCCGGCTGGTGCGGGGGGAGGAACCGGTGGTCTTCCCGCCGGAGACGGCCCACGGTGCCCTGACCCGCTACATCACCGAGGCGGACCCGCGGCACTTCCAGCCCATGAACATCGCCTTCGGGCTGTTGCCGCCCCTGGAGCGCCGCGTCCGCGACGCCCGCAAGCGCCGGCTGCTCCTCGCCCAGCGAGCCCTGGATGCCCTGGCGGCTTTCGAGCCTGCGCGGCCGCCGGCCGGCACCGGTGCGCCTTCCGCCGGTGGCCGCTGACGGCGCTCTAGAGGAGGGCTGGCGGTGGCCAGTTCCCGCGAGAGCGACCTGGTCGAGCGGTATCTGGATCACCTGCGCCTGGAGCGGGGCCTGTCCCCCCGAACCGTGGCGGCCTATGCCGCGGATCTGGTCGCCTGGCTCGACTTCGCCGGCCTGGCGCCGCCCGTCACGGCAAGCGCTCTGGGCCGGCTGGGCACCCGGGACCTGCGGCGCTGGCTGGGGCACCTGGAGGCGCAGGGGCTGGCCCGTTCCACCGTCGCCCGCAAGCTGGCCGCGGTGCGGGGCCTGTTCCGGTTTGCGGTCCGGGAGGGCCTGCTGGCCGTCAACCCGGCGGGGCGCCTGGCCTCCCCGCGGCGACCCCGCCGCCTGCCGCACACCTACACGGTGGAAGAAGCCGCGGCGGTGATGGCCGCGGCGGGGGACGACACGCCGACGGGCTTGCGGAACCGGGCGATCCTGGAACTCCTGTACGGGTGCGGCCTTCGGGTCAGCGAGGTCAGCGGCCTGGACTTGGAGGACGTGGACCTGGACGGGTGCTGGCTGCGGGTGTACGGCAAGGGCCGCAAGGAGAGGGTCCTCCCCCTGGTGGGTGCCGCCCGGGCGGCGCTGGCCCGGTACCTGGAGCGGGGGAGGCCGGTTTTAGCCCGGTCGCGGGGCGGGAGCGGCTCCGCGCCGGGAGACCGGGAGGCGGTGTTCCTCAATCGCCTCGGGGGCCGGCTGAGCCCCCGGGGCGTGCAGCTGATCGTGGCCAGGGCGGGCCGTGCGGTGCCGCGGGTGCACGGCCACCCCCACCTCCTGCGGCACACCTTCGCCACCCACCTGCTGGACGGCGGGGCCGACCTGCGTGCCGTCCAGGAACTGCTCGGCCACGCCAGCCTGTCCACGACGCAGGTGTACACCCATGTTTCCCACGGGAGGTTGCGGGCCGTCTACGAGCGGGCCCACCCACGGGCGCGACCGGAGGGAATCGCCAGCGATGGGGCGGTTTGAAGGTACGACGATCCTGGCGGTGCGCCGCCACGGCCGGGTGGCCATGGCCGGCGACGGGCAGGTCACGTTGGAGCAGCGTATGGTGATGAAACATCGGGCCCGCAAGGTGCGCCGGCTGTATCATGGCCGCGTGCTGGCCGGGTTCGCCGGTTCCGTGGCGGACGCCATGGCCCTCCTCGAGCGCTTCGAGTCCAAACTGGAAGAGCACTCCGGCCAGTTGATCCGAGCCGCCGTGGAACTGGCCAAGGACTGGCGCACAGACCGCCTGTTGCGGCGGCTGGAGGCCCTGATGGTGGTGGCCGGACGGGAAACACTGCCTTCCTTTTACAAAACTCACAGCCGCCAACCAAAAAGAAAGGGAAAAA
>QGUQ01000457.1 GCA_003242195.1 Bacillota bacterium
GGAGTGGGGGGGGGTGGGGACGGCCCGCACCCTGGCCCCCCTCCCCGCCGGGGGCGTGGGGGCGGGGGCGACCCCGCCGGCCCCCCAGCGGAAGGGGCCCCGGGCGCCCATTGCCGCCGGCAAGCCCGTGTTTCTCGAGAAGCCGGGCGCGCTGTCCCCCGCCGATCTGGAGGAAGTGGCCCGGCTGGCGGAAGAACGCGGCGTCGCCGCTGCCATGGACTTCGTGATGCGGGCGAGCCCCATCCTGGAGAGGGTGCGGGCGTGGTACCGCGCCGGCTGGCTCGGGTCGCCGGAGCGCTGGCACGTGGAGAACTGGGCGGGTGGCGAACTGCCCGCCGGCCACTGGTTCTGGGACCCGGCCCGCAGCGGCGGGGTGCTGGTGGAGCACGGCGTCCACTTCCTCGACGAGGTGGCCTGGGTGCTGGACGCTACGCCGGGACGGGCGTGGAGCCGGGCCTGGCCCCACCCGCGCCTGCCCGGTGCCATGGCGCGCTGCCTGGCGGTGGTGGAGTACGAGGGTACGCTGGCGGGCTGCGGGAGCTGGCACCTGGCGGCCTCCTTCTACCACGCCTTCGTGCGCCCGGAAGGCCGGGAGCACCAGGTGCGGGAGCTGGGCTTTCACAATGGGTGGCTGCGCGTCGTCGGCTGGATCCCCGAGGGGCTGGAAGGAGAGCTGAAGCTGGCCCCTGAGGGCCGGAAGGCCCTGCAAGACGACCCGCTGGTGAAGGTGATCGAGGGCCCAGGGGACACGGTGCGGGTTTCCGTGCGCCTTCCCGATCGGCAGGAGGCGTATCGGGAGATGGTGCGGGCGGGGTTCCGGGCGCTGTTGGAAACCGCGGCCGGGCGGGGCCGGCCCCTAGCACCCCTCGCCGCCGGTGTGACCGCCCTCGCCGTCGCCCGGCGGGCCACGGAGGCGGCGCGCCCGGCCGGGGCCGCGGGGTAGTCTCCGGGGCCTGCCGGCGATCCCCGCCGTGTCCTCTGGGTGGGCGGGTTGCGCCCATCGCTCCGTACGCCCGGCGGAGACGGCCTTCCGCCCCAGGTATATCCCGAAACGGCACCGGTTAGCCTACGGGTGATCGACCGATCCACCGGGTGGAAGGAGCGAGAGAACTTGCTGATCGGTGCCGTCATCCGCTTCATCATCTCTGCCATCGTGCTACTCCTGGTCGGTTTCCTGGTCCCCGGGTTCCGTATCATGGGGTTCTTCAACGCCCTCCTGGCGGCCCTGGCCATCGCGGCCATCGGCTGGGTGGTGGAGGCACTGCTGGGCCGCAACGTCTCGCCGCAGGCGCGGGGCCTCGTCGGGTTCTTGACCGCGGCGGTCGTGATCTATGCCGTCCAGTTCATCGTCCCGGGGATGAGCGTGTCCATCATCGGCGCGCTGCTGGCCTCCCTGATCATCGGCATCGTCGACGCCTTCGTGCCGACGGCGCTGCGCTGACGGGAAGCTGACGGGAAGGGGACGAGAGGTCCTTGCACGGGCACGGCCCGACCCCGCAGGGCAGGCCACCGGCGGCGTGCCATCGCCCCGCCCTGCGGGGGCCGGGGCGATTTCGTTTTCTCGATCCCTCTCTCCCGCGGCTCGCCGGCGGCCGCTGAGGGACGTCAGGCGGCCGGGGACATGACCGGCGCGGCGTGTGCATAGGGTGTGCAGCGAGAGCGAATGGAGGGACGCTGCATGCCAGATGCGCAGCCGCCGCGGGAGGCGGGGCCCGGAGGACCCGGCCCCGGGCCGGCCCGGCGGCCCGCCCCGGATGGCGGCGTTTCCGGGTGTCCGGCAGCGCCAGCGGTGGGGCGGGCGGTACCGGGCCGGGCCGCGGCCGTACTCCCGGCCGGCGGGGTGCGGCGCCATGGGACGGGTTCCGCACGGGGCCTGACCGGGACGGCGACCCGCGAGATCCGGATCCTCCCCGGGCGGGCGGGACCGGTGACGCCGGGCCGGCCCGCTCCCGGGAGGGGGCCGGCCGCTGGGGACGGGGGCAGCCCGGCGGGACAAGCCAGGGAGGGCGACACCGCCGAACCGGACCTTCCGCGGGACATTGTCCCCGTGCGGGGGACAGGCCCCGGG
>QGUQ01000080.1 GCA_003242195.1 Bacillota bacterium
CCGCAATCAGGTACGGGTCCGGGAGATGCTGGAGAGCATCCGCCTGGCCCGCGAGGCGCTGAAGAACCTTCCCGACGGCCCCGTCATGGCGAAGCTGCCCCGAGCCCTGCGCCCCCAAGGCGAGGTCTACCACGAGATCGAGTCACCGCGGGGCATCATCGGGCTCTACCTCGTGGCCGCGGGTGACGTGATGCCCTATCGCGCCCACTGGCGCTCCCCCTGTTTCGTTCACCTTCAACTCCTGCCCATCATGGCCCGCGGGCAGCTCCTGGCCGACTTGACGGCCATCATCGGGAGCCTCGACATCGTCCTGTGCGAAGTGGACCGCTAGCCTCGGCCTCCGGTGGATGACAGGGCCATTGACACGCCGGCCCGGAACCGGCTACGTTGCTCCTGTATGGAATGACCGGGGTCATGTTGTGACTCCGGTCATTTAACACGGCATCGGTGTCGTTCCAAGGGCAGCCGGGGAAGGGGAGCCCGCGGTGAGTTTGCGCAAGGCCCAGCGGGAGGCCGTACGCAACGCCCTCCTGCGGGAAGGAATGCGGTTGATGTCGCGCCAGGGCTTTGAGGCGACGACCGTCGACCAGATCGCCGCCGCGGCGGGCGTGGCGAAGGGCACCTTCTACAACTACTTCACCAGCAAGGAGGACCTGGCCCTGGCGGCGCTGGTCTCCCTGCTGGCCCGCGTCGAGGACGAGCTGTCCCAATCCCGGGCACAGGCCGGCGACCTGCGGGGCCGCCTGCGGGAGATGTTCTCCCGGTTGGTGGCGTGGACCCAGGACGTCAACCCCGAGCTGATCTGGCTCTGGTGCATCGAAAACCTGCGCCGCGGCGTGGAGGAACCGGCCTCGCGGATCTTCCACCGCCTCATGACGCGCCTGTGCGCCGAAGCCCAGCAGACCGGGCAGCTGCGTACCGACCGCCGTCCCGAAGATCTGGCGCTCGACCTGGAAGGGATCGTCCTGGCCCGCATCGCGGCGTGGTATCACGGCGGGGCCCCGCCCGGCCTGATGGAGCGGTTGCTGGCCGCCGTGGACACCTACCTGACGGGAGCGGCTCCGGCGCCGGCATCACCTTCCCGCCAGGAGAAGGCGATGCCGTGACAAGACCGGTGGATGGGAGGGTCCTCCGTGAGGGCAGGCGTGCAATCACCTGAATCCCCGTCGCCCGGGAGCCATGGGGGCTGCGGGGCGGCGCGGCCCGGCAGCCTTTTGGCCCGGCCCGGCCTGGCGAGCATGGGGTCGCCCTGTTGGGGTCTGGCGAGGAGGCTGCCGGGCAGGGGGCCGGGAGGCCAGGCGGGTGGGTGGCCGGCAAGGCGGAAAGGTCCCAGGTTGCTGGCGACCCTGCTCGTTCTCCTCGCCCTTCCCCTGGCGGCCTGCGGTCGCCAGGGCGGGGAAGAAGGTCCCGGGTCGGCGGCCGGGCAGAAGGAGCCCGTTGCGGTGACCGTCGCCGAGGTGAGCCGGGGCCGGCTGGAGGAGACCGTCGAGCTGGTAGGTCGCGTCCGGGGCCACGCGGAAGTGGCCGTCCGGCCGCTGGTGGCCGGCGTGGTGGACGAGGTGCGGGTCCAAGTCGGAGATCGCGTGCAAAAGGGACAGGTTCTGGTGGTCCTCGATGCGGAGCAGGCCGAGGCCCAGGTGGAGCAGGCCCAGGCCGCGGTGGAGGCGGCACGGGCGGGCCTGCGCCAGGCGGACTTGACGGCCCGCAGCCAGCGGCTGCAGGCGGACGCGGAGCTGGAGCAGGCGCGGCTGGCGGAAAGGGCTGCCCGTGTCCAGCTGGACGGCGCCCGGGAGGCGCTGGCCGCTCTGGAGGAGCAGTGGCAGGCCCTCGGCTGCGGGCGCCAGGGGGCGGCCGGCGGCAGGCCGTCTTCCGCCGCCTCCGGTGCAGCGGCCGGTGCGGGAACGGCACTCCCCGGTCAGACCGGGCCCGGTGGCCCCAACTCCGCCTCCGGTTGTGCGGGCCTGGCCGGGCAGCTCAGCCAGGCGCGGGCCGCCGTCCGGCAGGCCGAGCTCAACCTGGAGGGCGCCCGGGCACGGCTGAAGGCGGCCCAGCAGGCCCATGAACTGGCCCGGTCCGGCGACCCGCTGGCCGCGCCCCGGGCCCAGGTGCGCCAGGCCGAAGCCGCCCTGGCAGCGGCCCGGCGCCAGCTGGACCAGGCGCGGGTGACCGCTCCGGTGGCGGGCGTGGTGGGGGCCGTCTACGCCCGGGTCGGCGAACCCACCTCGCCCCAGGCGCCGCAGCCCCTCGTCGTGCTCGTGGACCCGGACCCCGCGCGGGTGGAAGCGGACTTGCCCGAGGGTCTCTACCAGTCCGTGAAGCCGGGGACGTCGGTTAACGTGACGGTCGCCGGCAAGACCTACCGCGGGCGTGTCATCGCCAAGACCCTGGTGCCGGACGCCCGCACGGGTTCCTACATCGTCACCGTGGAGATTGCCGAATCCGGGGATGAGCTGGTTCCCGGGCAGGCTGCACGGGTGCAGGTCCCCGTTCAGCAAAGCGAGGAACGGCTGCTGATCCCGGCCGACGCTTTGCAGGAAGGGGACGAACCGGGCACGGGAGAGGTCTTCGTCTACGAGCAGGGGCGCGCGGTCCGGCGGGTGGTGCGTTACGAGCGCATGACCTCCGACCGGGTCGCCGTGCTGGACGGCCTGCGCGAAGGCGAGCGGGTGATCGTGCGCGGTCGCGACTTGGTGGCCGACGGTGACCCGGTGCGCGTCGTCGCGGAATGAACTCCGAGCCGGCTTCCGCACCGGCGGTCGTGGGGAAGAAAGGACGGCGTTACGTTGAGCATCGCACGCTTCTCCGTTCACCGGCCTGTGTTCGTGACCGTCGTCGTCATCGCCATGGTCCTGCTGGGGGCATTCCTCGTGCCCGTGATGCCGGTGGACTTGCTGCCCCAGCTGGACCTGCCGGTGGTAGTCGTCGCCACCTCCTACCCGGGGGCCGCGCCGGCGGAGATCGAGGCGCGGGTCATCGAGCCCCTGGAACAGGCGGTCAGCACGGTCAACAACGTCAAGAGCGTGCGCTCCATCGCCCAGACCGGCTCCTCCCTGGTGATCCTGGAACTGGATTGGGGCACGGACCTGGACTTCACCGTCCTGGAGGTCCAGAAGCGCATCGACGCCGTGCGGGACCTGCTGCCCGAGGGCGTCGGCAGCCCCCGCGTGCTCACCCTGGATCCTTCGTCGATGCCGGTGGTCACCCTGGGCGTGACGGGAGACCTGCCGCCGGAACGGCTGCAATCCCTGGCGGAGGATCGCATCGCCCCCGTGCTGGAGCAGGTGGAGGGCGTCGCCTCGGTGGCCGTGGTCGGCGGCGCCGAGCGTGAGGTGCGGGTGGTACTGGACCCAGCCCGGCTGGACGCCTACGGGTTGAGCCCCGCCCTGGTGGCCCGGGCCCTAGCGGGAGGGAACCTGCTGGCCACGACGGGCTCGGTGGACAGGGGCGAGCGGGAGCTGGTGATTCGCTTTGACGCCCAGTACCGCAGC
This sequence comes from Bacillota bacterium, assembly GCA_003242195.1. Classification (GTDB taxonomy): domain Bacteria; phylum Bacillota; class Sulfobacillia; order Thermaerobacterales; family Thermaerobacteraceae; genus ZC4RG37. The sequence continues at coordinate 3,489 of QGUQ01000080.1, forward strand.
GCCGCCGAGGTGGAGAACACGGTGATCAACACGCCAGCCGGCGGCACGGTGCGGATTGGCGACATCGCCAACGTGGAGGAAGGTCCTGCCGAGGCTCGGCAACTGGCCTTCCTGAACGGCGAGCCGGTGGTGCAGCTCCAGGTGCTGAAGGCCACCGACGGCAACACCCTGGCCGTCTCCCGGGGCGTGGAAGAGACCCTGGCCCGCCTGGAGGGGCAGTTGCCCTCCGGGGTCCGGGTGACGGCCATCCTGGACCAGGGGGATTTCATCGAAGAATCGGTGCGGACGGTGGCCGTCCACGGCATGCTGGGCGCCGCCATCGCCGTCGGGGTGCTGTACCTCTTCCTGGGCAACTGGCGCACCACGCTGGTCGTGGGCCTGATGATGCCGGTTTCCGTCGTCAGCACCTTCGCGCTTCTGGCGGCCTCCCACCAGACCCTCAACATCATCTCCCTGGGCGGCCTGCTGATCGGCATCGGCTCGCTGGTGGACTTCGCCATCGTGGTGATCGAGAGCATCCACCGCTACCGCATGCGTGGCACGCCGCCCCTGGAAGGGGCCGAGCAGGGAACGGCGGAAGTAGCCGCGGCGGTGACCGCCTCGGCCATCGCCCAGTGCGCCGTGTTCTTCCCGATGATGCTGACGGGCGGGCTGGCTGCGGAACTGTTCACCCCCCTTGCCCTGGCGGTGATCTTCTCCCACGCGGCCGCCCTGTTCGGGGCCGTCACCTTCGTGCCCATGCTGGCCGCCCGGGTGCTGGGCGCCACCTACAGGCAGGCCCGCCTGGTTGGATTCTGGATCCGTGCCATTGCACGACTGGAAGAGGCCTACCGCCGCCTCCTGGCCGCCAGCCTGCGGCGGCGGGGCGTGGTGCTGGCGGTCTCCTTGGTGGTGTTTGCCTTGTCGGTGGTCCTGGCCCCCCTCCTGGGATCGGAGTTCATGCCCCAGGTGGACAGCGGGCAGATCCAGGTCACCGTGCGGGCTGCCCCGGCCACCCGCCTGGAGAGCACCCGGGAGGCCGCCCGCCGGCTGGAGGACATCCTGATCGGCATGCCCGAGGTGGACCGCGTGATCACCACCGTGGGCGGCGGCACCGGCGGCTTCACGGCCAGCACCGCCGGCAACAGCAACGAGGCGTCCCTGGTGGCGGTGCTGGTGCCCCGCGACCGGCGGGAACGGTCGGTGTTCGAGGTCCTGGACGAGTTCAAGCGCCGTGCCCGGGACATCCCCGGTATCGAGGTCCACGCCACGGCCGAATCCACGGCCCTGGGCATACGGCTCGGCCAGTTGGAGGTGCGCCTGGCGGGTGCCGATCCCGATCGGTTGCGGGAACTGGCCGACCGGGTGGCGGAGATGGCCCGTCGCCTCCCCGGGGTGGCCGGAGCGGAGAGCAGCCTGGATCGCTCCCGGCCCGAGGTGGCGGTGTACCCCGACCGGGCGGCCATGGCGCGGTACGGCTTGTCGGTGCAGGAGGTCGAGACGGCCCTGCGGGTGGCCTTCGGCGGCATGACCGTCGCCCGGGTGCGTACGGGGACGGATGAATGGGACGTGCGCCTGGCCCTCCCTGACGAGGTGCGGGCCGAGTACGGCCGGCTGGCGGACTTCACGCTGCGCACCGCCATGGGCCAGGTGGTGCGTCTCGGCGACGTGGCCCGGATCGGGGTGGAACCGGCGCCCGTGGCCATCACCCGGGAGGACGGCCGGCGCCAGGTCCAGGTGGAGGTGAATCTAGACGGGTCACGGCCGCTGGGCGTGGTGACCGGCGAGATCCGGGCCGCCCTGGAGGGCATGTCGTTCCCCCAGGGGTACACGTGGTCCCTTGGGGGCGAGGCGGAACAGATGGACGAGACCTTCCGGTCCCTGGGCTTGTCCATCATGCTGGCCATCCTGCTCGTCTACCTGATCATGGCGGCCCAGTTCGAGTCCTTCTTCCACCCGCTGGTCATCCTGTTCTGCCTGCCACCGACGGTGGTGGGAGCCGTCGTCGGGCTGTGGCTCCACGGCATCCCCATCGGCGTGACCGCCCTGCTGGGCTTCCTGATGCTGGTGGGGATCGTGATGAACAACGCCATCGTCCTCGTGGACTACACCAACGTCCTGCGGCGGCGGGGGATGGGGCGGGAGGAGGCCCTCCTGGAGGCCGGCCCCGTGCGCTTGCGGCCCATCTTGATGACCATGCTGACCACCAACCTGGGTCTGGTGCCCTTCGCCTACCTGCCGGGAGAGTCGTCGGAGCTGCTGCGACCGCTGGCCGTGGTGGTGATCTACGGCCTTCTGGCCTCGACCCTGGTCACCCTGGTCCTGGTGCCGGTGGCGTACAGCCTGCTGGAGGACGGTCTGCAGCGCTTGCGCGAGGCCTTTCGGCGGCGGGACGTGAGCGCGGGGGCGCGGGAGGTCCCGGGCGCCTAGGCGGCGGGACGCCGGTCCGCCGGAGCGTTGGGAAGGACGCAGACCGCCGGAGAGGCAACATGGACGAACCTGCGGGCGGGGGCGGGAGCGGGAGTGGGCGCGAGGGGCCGGGCGCGCCGGGTGGCGGCCCGGCCCCTCTCACCCGGCGCGCTGCCGGGGACGCGCTCGAGGGTCAGACGCCCATGATGTGGTACCCGGCGTCCACGAAGAGCACCTCCCCGGTGACGTTGGCGGACATGTCGCTGGCCAGGTACACGGCCGCATGGGCCACGTCCTCCTGGGTGATGCTGCGCTTGAGGGCCGACCGCTCCGCGTGGGTCTTGATGAAATCCGTGAGGTTGCGGACGCCGCGGGCGGCGAGGGTGTTGATGGGACCCGCGGAGATGGCGTTGACGCGTATTCCCTGGGGGCCGAGGTCGGCGGCCAGGTAACGGACGCACGCCTCCAGCGCTGCCTTGGCCACGCCCATGACGTTGTAGTTGGGCACCGCCTTCTCCGAGCCGTAGTAGGTCATGGTGAGGATGCTGCCGCCCTCTTTCATCAGCGGCCGGGCGGCACGGGCGAGGGCTACCAGGGAATAGGCGCTGATGTCCAGGGCCACCCGGAAGTCCTCGCGGGTGGTGTCCACGAAGGCGCCCTCCATGGCCGGCCGGGGCGCGTAGGCCAGGCTATGGACCAGCACGTCCAGGCGGTCCCAGGACTCGGCCACGGCGCGGAAGGCCGCCTCGATCTGATCGTCGAAGGCCACGTCGCACTGGAGGAGCAGGGGCTCCTGGCTCAGCTCGGGCACCAGCTTCCGCACCCGTTCCTCCAGCCGTTCGTTCTGGTAAGCGATGGCGAGGCGGGCCCCGGCCCGGTCCAGGGCGCGGGCGATGGCCCAGGCGATGCTGTTCTTGTTGGCGACCCCGAAGACCAGGGCCGACTTGCCCGCCAGTAAACCTTCGTACACGGGGATCACTCCTCGCTCGATGGGTGTTGGATCGACCGGCCCACTTCCGGCAGGCGCGGTGTTTGGGTCAGGACCCGGGGCTCGCCGTCCTCGACCACGATCTCTTCTTCGATGCTGAAGCCGCCCAACCCCGGGACGCGGATGGCCGGCTCGATGCACAGCACCATGCCGGCCTCCAGCCGGTCGTCGACGCCGGGCATGAGCAATGGTTCCTCCACCGTTTCCAGCCCGATGCCGTGGCCCAGCAGCGGCGCCAGGTAACGGCCGAACCCGTGCCGGTCGGCCGTGTCCCGGGCGACGGCGATGAGCTCGGCCACGGTGACGCCGGGGCGGCAGCGGGCGAGGACGGCCTCGAGGCAGGCCACGGTGGCGTCGGCCAGGCGGCGGAGCTCCGCGACCCGGGGGCGCCCTCCTGCCGGCCCGCCGGACTCGCTCCCGGCACCGTCGCCGTCTCCCGTGATCACGGTCCGCAGGACGTCGAACTGGTAGCCCAGGCGGGCGCCGATGATGTCGTAGAAGAGAGGCTCGCCCTCGCGCAGTCTGCGGGCCGTCGCCTGGGGCCAGCGGAAGGAGAGCATGGTCCACGCCGACGAGTGGACGCGGAAGTAGCGGACGAAGTCGGCCCCGGCGGCCAGGGCTGCCGCCGTGCCCGCGGCGCTGAGCTGCTGCTCGCTGATACCGGGCCGGGTCACCTCCAGGGCGGCCTGGAGGCCCACGTCGGCCACGCGGGCCGCCTGGGCCAGCAGCTCGACCTCGGCGGGATCCTTGATCCGGCGCGGGCGGGTGACGAGGTCGTCCGCCGGG
>QGUQ01000458.1 GCA_003242195.1 Bacillota bacterium
GGACGTCGCGGACGAGGGCGGGGATGTGGACGTAGCAGGTGGTGGAGATCTCGCCCATCACCAGCACCATGCCGGTGGTGACGGCGGTCTCGCAAGCGACCCGCGCCTGCGGGTCCTGCTCGAGGATGGCATCCAACACGGCATCGGAGATCTGGTCGGCGATCTTGTCCGGGTGCCCCTCGGTGACCGATTCCGAGGTAAACAGGTGACGACCCTTGGCGCGCGGCACGCGGGGTCCCTCCTTTCCGGGGAAAAAGAAAACCCCCTCACCGTGGAGAAGGAGTTGGGATCGCGCTCATTACCCGCCCGCCGGGCATCCTCGCCCATCGCGCGTCCCGGCGGGCTCCATCGGTCCTCGATTCATTGCTTCTCTGAAAACCCAGGGTATTCTATCAGCCGCGATGGTGGGTGTCAACGTGTGTCGAACCGGGGATCCCGGGCCCCCCCTCTCCGCTCGCGTGCCTGCCGGCCGTAGGCCGCCAGGGCCCGCCGCGTCTGCTCGAAGACGCGCACCTGCTCGCCCAGCGCCTCGTGGCGCACCGCCAGGGCCAGCCGCGGCCGGCGGCGGGCCTCCAGCGCCTGGCGCAGGTGGTCGTGGGTCGCGCTCGGCGGCGGCGACCTCCCCGCTCCACCGCCACGGGGTCCCCCGGCCGCCGCGCCGCCGTCGCCCGCCGCCCGTCCCCCAGCGCCCTGTGCCGCCACGTCGCGGCGCAGCCGCTCCAGCCGGGCCGCCACCTGTTCCTGGAGGAACCGGCGCGCCTCCAGCTCCGCCCGCACCGCCTCCCAGTCGCCGCGCCCCGCCGCGGCCTGGGCGCGGCGTCCCCGCTCGATCCAGCGATCCAGGTCCTTGCGGGTCTCGAGAACCAGTTCCCACAGGTCGCGCTCGCTCATGGCCCGCGCCCGCCTTCAGCGCCCGCCCACGGCGGGTCCGCCCGGTGCCGGTGCGCCCTGGACCGGACCACCACCCGGCGCCGGTGTACCCTGCGCCGCCGTGCTCTGCTCCGGGCCACCGCCGTGGGGAGCCGCGGCCTCGCCGGCACCCGCCCCGCAGATCTGCGCCCACGCGTCCCGCAACGGCCGCAGCACCCGCAGCACGTCCTCGCACAGGGAGGGATCGGCCTTGACGTTGGCCTGGATCAAGCGTTCCTGGCAGAAGAGGTAGAGGGCCGCCAGCCGGTCGGCCAGTTCGCCGCCCTTTTCGCGGTCCAGGGCCAGCAGCAGCTCGCGGATGAAGTCCTGCGCCCGCGTCAGGGCCTTGTGCAACTGCTCGCGCCCGCCCGGCTGCGAGGGGTCGATGGAGCGCGCGCGGGCCGTTTCCCGCAGCGCCCCGTCGTAGAGCATCAGGACCAGGGCCTGGGGCGGAGCCGTGAGCACCCGCGTGGCCAGGTAGGAACGATCGGGCCGGGCCGTCACCGAGGTAGCGGCGTACGGGTTCATCCGTCCGTGCCTCCTCCCGTCTCACCGGTGGTAAAAAGCCCGCGCCGCGGGGCCGCTACCGGCGCGGCCGCCACAGCGCGCTGATCTGGTTGATCTGCTGCGTCAGCCAGTTCTCCTGGGCCTGAAGAGTCGAGATGAGCGATTCGAGGGCCTGGAACTGGCGCAGCATGTTCTGCTCCCGCAACTGCAGGCGGTATTCCATGCGCTCGATCTGCTCGGCGTAGTTCTCCACCCGGTCTTGCAGCGACTTGATGCGGGTGTCCAGCAAGCCCGTGTTGGCCTGAAGCCAAGTCTCGACCCGCTGCTGGAACCGGGAGAGTACACCGTCGCCGTTATCACCCGCGGCCGGGTCACCCACCAACAGGCGCTGAACGGCGGCGCGGTCCTTGGCCAGGGCTTCGCGCAGCTTCGCCTCGTCGAGCTGGAGGATGCCGCTCTTGTCCACCGTGGTGATGCCGATCTCGGACAGCCGGTCGTAGCTGTCGCTCGGAATGCTTGTGACGACGTCGGAGACTAGGCGCCGCAGTTCCTCCCGGAGGCCGATGAGAAGCGGATCGCCGCCCAGCTTGCCGCCGCTAGGATCCTTGTAGTCCAGCTGCTGGTTCATGAAAGAGATGACGCTGTTGTAC
>QGUQ01000081.1 GCA_003242195.1 Bacillota bacterium
GCCCAGGACCTGTACGGGCTCGCCGAGGAGCTCCGCCGCCTCGCCCGGCGCCTGGAGGCGCTGGCCCGCTCCGGCCCCGCCCAGGCGCCCGGCGCTACCGGCTCCGCGGCGGACGGCAGCGAGCAGCCGGCGCCCGGGGAGGCCCCCGACCGCTGACGACGACAGGCCCCCGTCCCCCCGCTCCGTCCTTCCGGCACGGGGCTCCCGCAGCTGTTGCCCGGGCCCCGGGCCGTTCCGTTTTTTCCCAGGATACGCCGTGCGGGAGGCCGCTCCTGCCGGCCTCCCGCAATGACTGGCCCGTCTGTTCTCCACCCGTCGCCAGCGCCCGCGCTCATGCCGCAGCGACGGGCGCAGAGACCGCGGACGCCGGCACGGCCCATTTCCTCCCCAGCCGGCGCCGCTCAGCCGGCGCGGCCGCCCAGGTAGACTTCCTGCATGCGGGGATCGCGCGACAGCTCGGCGGAGGGCCCGGCCAGGGCGACCCGGCCCGTCTCCAGGACGTAGGCCCGGTGGGCCAGGCGGAGGGCGGCCCGCGCGTTCTGCTCCACCAGCAGCACGGTGACGCCCTGGCGGTTGATCTCGCGGATGGTCTCGAAGATCTGGCGCACCAGCAGCGGCGCCAGTCCCAGGGACGGTTCGTCCAGCAGCAACAGCCGGGGATTGGACATGAGGGCGCGGCCGATGGCCAGCATCTGCTGCTCACCGCCCGACATGGTCCCGGCCAGCTGGCGGCGCCTCTCCTTGAGCCGCGGGAAAAGGTCGAACACCCAGCGCCGTGTCTCCTCCACCGCCCGCGCGTCCCGGCGCTGATAGGCGCCGAGGGTCAGGTTCTCGTCCACCGTCAGGGGACCGAAGATGCGACGGCCTTCGGGAGCATGGGCGATGCCCAGGGCCGGCAGGCGGTGGGCCGGCAGGCGCGTCAGGTCCTGCCCGCGGAAGGTGATCCGCCCCCGGCGCGGGCGGACGAGCCCGGAGATGGCACGGAGGGTCGTGGACTTGCCGGCGCCGTTGGCGCCCAGCAGCGCGACGATCTCCCCCTCCTCCACCACCAGGTCGATGCCCTTGAGGGCGTGGACGTGACCGTAATAGACGTGGACTCCCTCCAGCTCCAACAGGGCCATGATCACTCATCCTCTTCCCGACCGAGATAGGCCTCGATGACCTTCGGGTCCGCCTGGACCTCCGCCGGCGTGCCCTCGGCGATCTTGACGCCGTTCTCCAGGACCACGACGCGGTCGGAGATGCCCATGACCAGCTTCATGTCGTGCTCGATGAGGAGGACCGTGATGCCGGCGGACCGGATCTCGCGGATCAGGTCGACCAGCTCCTCGGTCTCCTGCTCGTTCAGGCCGCCCGCCGGTTCGTCCAGGATCAGAAGGCGGGGGCGCGCAGCCAGGGCGCGGGCGATCTCGAGCCGCTTCTGCTGCCCGTAGGGCAGGTTGCGCGCCAGCTGGTCCCGCAGGGACCAGAGGCCCAGCCACTTGAGGACGCGCTCGGCCTCGGCCCGGGTCTCCGCCTCCTCCCGCCGCTGGGCGGAGGTGCGCAGGATGGAGGCCCAGACGCCGGCCTTCGTACGGCAGTGGGTCCCCGCCATCACGTTCTCCAGCACGGTCAGGTTGCGAAACAGGCGCAGGTTCTGGAACGTTCGTGCCACGCCCAACTCCGCCATGCGGTGGGGCCGCTGGCCCGCCACGCTACGGCCGTCCAGCCGCACGTCCCCCTCGTCTGGGCGGTAGATGCCGGTGATCAGGTTGAAGACCGTCGTCTTGCCGGCGCCGTTGGGACCGATGAGGGCCAGGATCTCGCCTTGCTCCACCCCGAAGGTCACCTGGTTGACGGCGACCAGGCCCCCGAACCGCTTGGTCAGGCGCTCCACCTCGAGCAGTGCCATCGTCGGATCACCCCGTGCCGGCGGCGCCGCCGGCCGCCGCCCCCTGACCAGTCTCCAGATCGGTGGGAGGAGCCGCCGCCCTGGCCTCCGCCGGTTCGTCGTCCCCGCGCACCGCCAGGCGCCAGCGCCGGCTGGGCCAGAGGCCCTCCGGGCGGAAGATCATCAGCACCACCATGGCCGCCCCGAAGACCAGCATGCGGTAGTGCTCCAGGCCCCGGAAGAGCTGGGGCAGCACCACCATGCCGAAGGTCCCCAGGAAGATCCCCGGGATCGAGCCCGTGCCGCCGAGGATGACGATGGCGAACATGACCACCGACTCCCAGACGGAGAAGCTCTCCGGCGCGATCACCGTCATCTTGGCGGCGTAGATGTTCCCCGCCACGCCCGCCAGGGCGGCGCCCACCACGAAGGCCAGGAGCTTGTAGCGCGTGGTGTCGATGCCCATGGCCTCGGCGGCCAGCTCGTCCTCCCGGATGTAGCTCCAGGCGCGCCCCACCCGGCTGTTCTCCAGGCGCACGGCGATGAACACGGTGAGCACGACGAAGAAGAGCGTGAGGTAGTAGAAGTCGACGGGACGGGCGAGCCGGATGCCGAAGAGCTCGGGGCGGTCGATGCCCAGGATGCCGTTGACGCCCCCCGTGAGGCCGAACACGTCGTTGCGCAGGGCGATGCGCAGGATCTCGGCGAAGCCCAGCGTGACGATCAGCAGGTAGTCGCCGCGCAGGTGCAGGATGGGCCGGGCTACCAGCGCCGCCAGGAGGGCGGCCACCACCGCCGACACCGGCAGGAGCCAGACGACCGGGATGTCCAGGCGCGTGTTGAGGATCGCCGTCGTATACGCCCCGGCGGCGAAGAAGGCTGCGTGCCCCAGGTTGTACTGGCCCGTCCCTCCCAGGATGAAGTTCAGCGACAGGGCCAGCATGGACCAGAGAAAGAAGTTGAAGCCCATCTCCAGGTAGTACGGGTTGAAGCCCACCAGCAGGGGGAAGGCGAGCGCCGCCAGCAGGGCCGCCCCGGCCCCCAAGAGGCCCGCCCGCGGACTCGCGTTCAAGCCCGGCAGGGCGGCACGAGAGACTCCGGTTTCCCCGTTACCCCGGTTGGCCACACCGCTCCCCCCTCGTCAGATCTTCTCGGCCACCCGCTCGCCCAGCAGGCCGGTGGGCCGGAGCAGCAGGATCAGGATCAGGATCACGAAGGCGACCGCGTCCTTCCACTCGCCGGCCACGTAACCCGCAGCCAGGGTCTCGGCCAGGCCGAGGATCAGCCCGCCCACCATGGCCCCCGGGATGTTGCCGATCCCGCCCAGGATGGCGGCGGTGAAGGCCTTGAGGCCGTAGAGCCAGCCCATGGTGAAGTTGAGCTGGCCGTAGTAGAGTCCGACCATGACGCCCGCCAGGCCGCCCAGGGCGGCGCCCAGGAGGAAGACCAGCTGGATCAGCCGGTTGACGTCGATGCCCATGAGCCGCGCCGTTTCGTGATCCACGGCGATGGCCCGCATGGCGGCGCCCACCCGGGTGTTCTGGACGAACAGGTAGAGCCCCAGCATCAGCAGTAGCGACCCGAGCAGGATGACCAGCCGCATCAGGGTGAACTGGACGCCCAGCACCGTCCAGGCGCGGTCGGGAACCAGTCCGTGGGGGAAGGCGCGGGGCTGCGCGCCCCACAGCAGCATGATGCCGTTCTGGATGAACACGGAGACGCCGAGAGCCGACACCACCGCCGGCAGGCGCCCGGCACCGCGCAGGGGCCGGTAGGCGACGCGCTCGGTGAGCACACCGGCCAGGCCGACGGACGCGGCCACCAGCAGGGCGGCCACGGCCAGCGCCGCCAAGGGCCCGGCGCCGCCGGACAGCGCCATCCAGCCCAGGAAGGACAGGCCCAGATACGCCCCCAGGGCGAACAGGTCGCCGTGGGCGAAGTTGATCAGCCGCAACACACCGAAGACCATCGTGTAGCCCAGGGCGACCAGGGCGTAGATGGAGCCGACGGTGAGCCCGTTGAAGAACTGTTGAACTAGCAAGCCTCATCCCTCCCCCGGTACGCAAGGGGGGAAGGAGCCGGGCCGCGCCGGCACGCGCCGTACCCGGTCCCTCCCCGCCTTGCGCCACCGGCCGTGTCCTCGCGGCACCGGGCCCGCCTCAGGACTGCGGCGGGACGAACAGCGTGAACTTGCCGTTCTGGACCTGGTAGGCGGCGTACACCGTGCCCTCGCGATCACCCTTGTCGTCGAAGGTCACGGGACCGGTGATGCCCGGGAAGTTCTCCATCTGGTTGCGCAGGTAGTCGGCCAGCTGGGCCGGGTCCGTGGACTGGGTCTGCTTGATGGCCTCGATGATGACCCGTATGCAGTCGGCGGCCATGGCCGTCCAGATGCTCACCGGCGCCTCGTTGTACTTGGCCTGGTAGTCTTCGACGAACTTGCGCGCCTCCTCATAGGGCAGGTCTTGGGGCGCCGGCTCGGTGGTGGTGATGAAGCCCTCGGCGGCGGCTCCGGCCGTCTTGATGACCTCGTCGTTGTTGGAGGCGTTGCCACCGGCGATGGGCGCCTGGATGCCCAGGTCACGCGCCTGCTTGACCAGCAGGCCCGCCTGGCTGAAGTAGCCCGAGAAGTAGATGGCGTCCGGATTGGCATCCTTCAGCCGGGTGAGGAGGGCGCTGTAGTCGCTCTCCTGCGGGTTGATGGCGTCGAAGAACACGACCTGGGCGCCCTTTTCCTCCACGAACCTCTTGGTCCAATCCGCCAGGCCCTTGGCGTAGGTGGAGTTGTCGTGGATCAGGGCCACCTTCTTGGCACCCAGCTTGTCGACCAGGAGGTTGGCGGCGAACTGACCCTGGGCGCTGTCCAGGAACGCCATGCGGAAGAAATTCTCGTAGCCCTTCTCGGTCAGGTGGGTCGCGGTGGACGAGGGCGTGATGTGCAGGATGCCGTTGTCGTTGTAGACCTGTTGCGCGGCCTCGGTGGCCGTCGAGTTGTAGGAACCGATGACGGCGATGACGCCCTGGGAGACCAGCTTCTGGGCAGCCAGGGTCGCCTCGTTGGGCTGGCCCTTGTCATCCTCGTAGATCACGCGGATCTTCTTGCCCAGGACGCCACCCTCGTTGTTCACCTGCTCGACGATGAGATCGATGGCCTTCTGGAAGCCCTGCCCCTCCGCGGCGTAGTCGCCGGTGAGAGGCCCCTGGACACCGATCAGGATCTCGTCCCCGCTGCCGCCTCCGCCGGCACCGCCCCCGCCGGCCCCGCCGCAAGCGGCGGTCACCAGCAACAGGGCCACGGCCAGCGCGGCCACCAGCCACCGGTGCGCGCGCAGCCCGCCCGCGAGCCGTCGCTGCATGCTGGAATCCCCCCGTCTCTGCCTGCGGCCGCACGGCGCCCCCGTGTGGGTGCCGCACCGTTGCGCCCGCGACGCGTTTTTGTTGAGTCAACACCGGCCAGTTCGACCGGACTCCCCAGGAACGATTGCTTACGTTCTGCAAATTCGTCGCCCTTCCTCCCCGGTTGTGGCGAAACCCAACAATATGCCAGACAAGGACGCCTTTCCCGGTACGGGGCGGCACCGTTGGTGTGGCTCCGTTGACAGAAAGGGGGTGTTCTGTTAATGATGAACCCAGCCGAGCGAGGGTAAGACAACCGGGTGCCGCTTTTCCCGGAAGGGAGGGTCGGGCCCGGTCTTTTTTCTGATTTCCGGGTCGCCGGCGTCGGTCGACCGGCGTCGCGCCCGGCACCCAGGGGAAGGAGGTCGATGCGAGCGTGGGTGGTATCGCCGGCGCCACCGCGGCGCGGCCGGCCGCGGTCGGGCGTATGCTGGAAGCCATGCGCCATCGCGGACCCGACGATCACGGCCTGTGGGTGGGCGACGCCGTCACCCTTGGACACCGGCGGCTCGCCATCATCGACCCGAGCGGGGGTCGGCAGCCCATCGCCAACGAGGACGGCACCGTCCGGGTGGTGTTCGACGGCGAGATCTACAATTACCGGGAACTGCGGGAAGAGCTGACGGCCCGCGGCCACCGTCTTGCCACCGCGTCCGACACCGAGGTGCTCGTGCACCTCTATGAGGAGGAAGGGCCCGGCCTGGTCCGGCGGCTGTACGGAATGTTCGCCTTCGCCCTGGCCACCCCCGACGGCCTGGTCCTGGCCCGCGACCCGCTGGGCATCAAGCCCCTATACATCGGGCGCGGCGCCGGCGGCGAGCTCTACTTCGCCTCGGAGATCGGCGCCCTCTTGCCCCACGTGGAGTCCATCCAGGAGTTCCCGCCGGGGCACTACTGGACGGAGCGCGACGGCTTCGTCCGGTATTACGAACTTCCCCGGGCGACCAACGACTTGGAGGACCCGGAGCGGGCCGTCGAGGAGCTGATCCGGCGCCTGCGGGCGGCAGTCCGGCGCCGGTTGGTGGCCGACGTGCCCGTGGGCGTCTTCCTCAGTGGCGGCCTGGACAGCAGCTTGATCGCCGCGCTGGTGGCCGAAGCCCGGGCGGAGACCGGAGAGCCGGTCCATTCCTTCGCCGTGGGAATGGAAGGAAGCGAGGATCTCGAGCGTGCCCGCGCCGTGGCGCGGCACATCGGCAGCATCCACCACGAGTACGTCTTCACCCGCGAGGAGCTGCTGGCGCTGCTGCCGGAGGTGGTGCGGCGGCTCGAGTCCTTCGACGCGGCGCTGGTGCGCAGCGCCGTGCCCACGTACCTGGTGTCGCGCCTGGCGCGGCGGTACGTGAAGGTCGTCTTGAGCGGTGAGGGGGCGGACGAGCTCTTCGGTGGCTACCAGTACCTGAAACGCCCCGAGATCCGGGCCCGGCTGCAAGAGGAGTTGCGCGAGATCACCCTGGAAGCGCACAACACCAACCTGCAGCGGGTCGACCGGATGACCATGGCCCACGGTCTCGAGGCGCGCATGCCCTTCCTGTCGGTGTCGCTGCTGGAGCTGGCCTGGCGCATCCCGCCGCGCTGGAAGATCCACGAGCGCAGCGGCACGGAGAAGTGGATCCTGCGCCAGGCCGCCCGGCGCTTCCTGCCCGAGACCATCGTCCAGCGAGAGAAGGCGAAGTTCGCCATCGGCACGGGCGTCGGCCCGGCCCTGGAGGCGCACGCCAACCGGGTGATCTCCGACCGGGAGTTTGCGGCCGCGCGGGAACCCCTGCCGGGCCTGGAGCTGGGAAGCAAGGAGGAACTGTTGTACTTCCGGCTGTTCCGGGAGGCCTTCGGCACGAGGACGCCGCTGGTCGCACCCCTGGTGGGACGGAGCCGCAGCCTGAACCCGGGCCAGCTCTACCGGCCGGGATGGCGGCGCGGAGCCATCAAGGACGCCTGAGGAACCGCAGGAGCGGGGCGGGGAGCCGGGGGCCGGACTCGTGCCCCACCGGCTCCCCGCCCCGCGCTTCGTCCTGCCCCGAGGCTCGCACGCTCCCTCCGGTTCCGTCTCCGGTTGCCCCCTTGACAGCCCTGAAATCCCCGTACATAATCGCTCCGTACAAAATCGCATATCGCCGCATCTCTTCTTATCCAGAGTGGCGGAGGGACGGGCCCGATGAAGCCACGGCAACCTCCGCGATGACGGCACCGGTGACCCGGGGTGCCCCACGGGTGCACGCCGGGGAAGCGGGTGGCCCGGCCGGGCTCACCCGCGCGCGGGCAGCCGGAGCGGGTGGTGCCAACTCCCGCAGAACTGCGTCCGGGTGGCAGGACGCCGTTCTGAGAGATAAGAAGGGATGGCGCTGCAACGGCCATCCTTTCTGCATCTCTCAG
>QGUQ01000459.1 GCA_003242195.1 Bacillota bacterium
TCACCGCCCACCACCCCCCGCGGCACCCGCTCCCGCCGGGCGAATCCCCGGCCCGGCCCCCCGCGCCCGCGGCCGCCCGGCCGCCAGACCCTGGCGCCGGGACGCGAAATAGGCCTCCAGGTCCTCGTCCAGGCCGGGCGTCCCCGGTTCCAGCGCCTCGGCCAGCACCGGGCCGCGCGCCCGGGCGGGCAGCGGCAACCCCATCAGGTGCATGAGGGTGGCGGCCACGGAGACGATGCTGTGTCGCCGGCTCACCCGCCGGCCCCGGGCCACGTTCTTCCCGACCAGGAAGAACGGTACCCAGCGCTCGCCCTCACCCAGGTGGCCGTGGCCGCCGATGCCGTCCCCCTGGCCGTGATCGGCACAGATCAGGAAGGTGGCGTCCCGGGTGTACCCGCGCTCGTGGAGCCAGGCGAAGAAGGCCTCGATGTGGGCGTCCGCCTCGCGGATCCGCCGCAGGTACTCGGGGTAGTGGACGCCGCGGGCGTGCCCCGTCTGGTCGGTGGCGATGAGCTGGACGATGAGCAGGTCGGGATCTTCTTCCTCCAGGATCTGGCGGGCGGCGGCCATGATGTTGCCGTCCACCACGTCGCCGTGCTGGACGCTGGTGATGGCCCGCACGTGATCGCCGAAGGCGTCGATCAGGTGGGCGATCCCCAGCAACACGCCCTTGCGCCCGTGGCGCGCCAGCACGTCGAAGACGCTCTCCACCCGCACGCCCAGGCGCAGCACCAGGTTGCTGGTGATGCCGTGTTCCCGCGGGTAGGTGCCGGTGAACATGGAGCTGAAGCAGACCACCGTCCGCGCCGGGTACACGGTCTCCATGGCGTCGAACCGGGTCCCGCGACCGGCCAGCCAGTCCAGGAAGGGTGTCTCCGCCTGCTCCAGCTTGTCCTTGCGACACCCGTCGATGACGATGGCGATGACCCGGCGGGCCGGCTCAGGCAGCGGCGCCGGTGCCGTGGCGTAGTCCCCATACTCCTCCGGCCGCCAGGTGAAGCCCAACCGGTGCACCAGGTAGGCGTATAGGGCCAGGGCGGCGCTGAAGGCGAGGAAGGGAACCAGCCCGTCCACGGCCACGCCCTCACCGGCCGCGAGACCGGCCAGCGGGCCGTCGAGCAGGTACTGCCAGGCCGCCAGGGTCAGGAAGGACTTGGGCAACTGCTCCTGGGCGTTGCCACTGGTGGAGTCCGCGTTCTTCAGCACCAGCTTCCAGAAACGGAGGAAGTTCCAGAGGGTGGTACCGGTCCGCAGGTGGTAGTAGACGGTCCCCCACACGATGACGGTGAAGAAGAAGTAGAGACCCGCCGACAGCGCCAGCGCCCGCGGCGACGGCCAGCCCAGCACCGCGCCGAAGGCCAGGAAGGGCGGCCAGAGGAACCAGCGCAGGTGAAGGGGGAAATCCCAGTAGATGTAGGTGAACAAGAGAGGCAGCGCCAGGACCACGGCCAGCAGCAGGGGCAGGCCGCCGGCGACCAGCGCCGTGGCGCGCCAGGCCGGGTCCCCCGCCACCAGGAAGAACAGCAGGCCGAGGTTGAAAATCGGGTAGAAGCTCTTGCCCTCATTCAGCAGGTTCCAGGCCCGGGCTGCCACGACTTCGAAAGCCGACGCCTGCTTCACCAGAGGCCCTCCCGAGCGCCCGTGCAGTCAGGGCTCACGATGTCCCAGGACGGGCTGCGGCTTCAAGTGATAATGAGAATGAGTGTCAATAATGAATTCCGCGGCCAGTGTAACCAAGTGGGTCCAGGGTGTCAAGGGTGTCAAGCCGCGCCCGGTCTCCGCTGGGAACCGGCGAACCGGCCGTCTGTCGTACCGGTCCCGGTATCGCAAACCGGAGCCGGCGGCCGGCAAGCCGCCTTAAGGGTTTCGGGAGGCCCCCGGTCGCCGTCGTCCCGAAGGTCAGGGGCCCTCGACCGGGTGCGGCGATCCCGGGCTCGTGCCCCGGCGACGATCCCGGACCTCGCCGGGTTGAGTCTCCGCACCAACACAAGGAGCCCCGGAAGGATGCCCCATGAGAGGGGTCAGGCGGCTCATCGAGGTCTCACTGCCGCAGGCGCGTATA
>QGUQ01000082.1 GCA_003242195.1 Bacillota bacterium
TCTGTTTTTTAAAACACACCCCCCCCCCCCGCTGCCACCCCCGCCCCCGTGCCAGGTTTCCCCGGGCCCCCCCGCGCCACCCCACGGCCCTGGCCCTTCCCGTTTCCCCCCCCCCCCCGCCCCCCCCCCCGCCGGTGCCGGTCCGGGTTCGTTTGCACCAAGCGCAGGAGCCGCTCCACCGCCCGTTCCCGCAGGGACCGCATCCAGTAGCCGGCCAGGTAATTGTGTACCAGCGTCACCAGGGGGAAGGCAGCCAGCAGGAGGGGTGGGTATTGCCGCCGCGAGAAGAGCACGTAAACTCCCAGGGCGATCAGCCAGCTGGCCACCAGCCGCCAGCTGTCGGCGGTCAGGTGAGCGCGCAGTTGCTGGCAGAAGGATACCCGCTTGTGCAGGGAGAAGGCCACGGCCACCAGCGACGTGTTCACCAGCGAGAACGCAGCCCAGCTGGTGAGATAGGGTAGGAGGGACGAACCCTCGCGCAGCGGCTGCCCCCACTCGCCGCCCGTGATGCGGAAGGCCGCCGCGGCGCTCACCAGGGCCAGCACGGTCTGGCCGATGTTGAAGGCGGTGACCAGTAAGGGCGGCCGCCTGTACAGGGCGATGAGGCCCCACCCCACCAGTTCGGCCCAGACCGTCACCTCGGGTCCCAAGAGCCAGAGGGACAGCATCACGACCAGGGAGCCGAGGGACCACGCTTCACCGCTCGGTGAGATGACTTGATAATTCTCCGCGATGAACAACGCCACACCAAAGGCGATTACCAGGATCGACGACGCCGGCTTCGAGGAGTACACCAGCACAGCCGCCGCCAGCAAGCCGCCGACGGCGGCCACTGCGCCCATGTACTTGGCAACCATTCCGAACGGCTTCATACGAAGACCACTTCGCTGGTACGGGCCGGGCCCCTCCCCGCCGTCCCGCGCCATGGGGCTGCGTCCCAGCCCGGTGTGGCGAGACACCTACGAAGGAAGCCGCGTCCCCAGGGTGAACGCGGCTTCCGGATGGACGATACCCGCCACTGCGAGCCCGCTGTTACGGTTTCCTTCGCCTCTTGGTCTCGTGACCCTCGGCCCGTCCGGCCATCGGGCCTCCGTCGAGGCGGTCAACGACCGTGTCACAGGGGCAGGCCGTGGTGGTTCGATGAAATCGTTCAGAACGATGTCGCGGTTTCACTTAATGGGCCAACTGCACTGGTTGGCAACGATCAGGGCCACGCCCGTCACCACAGTGACGAGGGCCATCATGAGTCGCTGCAGCATGGGATCACCTCCCCATGCGATCCCGGCCGGCACCGCGCCCGAACCTCCAGGAGCCAGCACCAGCCTCCAGGGACCGCAGCGCGAGCCCGTCCACTGGCGCATTATGACATCCGGCTGCGAAATTCCTGCAAACGGAGATAAATTAGGACTTTAGGCTCCTTTATCGCAATTTACGACAAGATTCGCCCCGTTTTCTGTCAATCCCCGACAAGACCCGCCTTGTCTTGTGCCAGATGTCCGGGCCCTGGCCGCGCCGCGCGCACTGCCAGTTACCCCGCCATCCTCGTACTATTCCCACTCGATGGTAGCCGGCGGTTTCGGGGTGATGTCGTAAACCACCCGGTTGACGCCCTGGACCTCGTTGCCAATGCGGATGGCGATCCTCTCCAGAACCTCATAGGGCAGCCGTGCCCAGTCGGCCGTCATGCCGTCCCGGGAAGTCACGGCCCGCACGGCCACGGCATATCCGTAACTACGACTATCGCCCATGACGCCCACGGTCCGGGTCGAGGTGAGGACGGCAAAGGCCTGCCACAGCGACCGTGTCAGCCCGGCCCGCTCCACTTCCTCCCGTACGATGCGGTCCGCCTCGCGCACGATGGCGAGACGCTCTTCCGTGACCTCGCCGGTGATCCGGATGGCCAGGCCCGGGCCAGGAAAGGGCTGGCGGTCAACGATCGCGGCGGGGAGACCCAGCCGGCGCCCGACCTCGCGGACCTCGTCCTTGAACAGGTCGCGGATCGGCTCCAGCAAGTCGAAGGACATGTCCGGCGGCAGCCCACCCACGTTGTGGTGCGTCTTGATGGTGGACGCCCCGCCCGTACCGCTCTCGATCACATCGGGATAGGTGGTGCCCTGCACCAGGAAGTCGATCCGTCCCAGGCGTTGCTCCAGGCGCCGGGCCTCCTCCTCGAAGACGCGGATGAAGGTCTCGCCCACCACCTTGCGTTTGGCCTCCGGGTCCGTTACCCCCCGCAAGGCCTGGAGGAACCGCTGGCGGGCGTCCACGACGACCAGCGGGATGCCCAGTTCCTCGCCGAACGCCCGGCGGACTTCCTCCACCTCGCCCGCCCGCAGCAGGCCGGTATCGACGAACACGCAGGTCAGGCGGTCGCCGATGGCGCGGTGAACAAGGAGGGCGGCCACCGCAGAATCCACCCCGCCGCTGAGGGCACACAGGGCGCGTCCCTCCCCAACCCGCCGGCGGATGGCTGCTTCCGCCCGTTCGATGAAGTCCCCCATGTTCCAGGTGGGCCGGCAGCCGCAGATGCGGAACAGGAAGTTGGCCAGGATATCCCGGCCCCGTTCCGTGTGGCTCACCTCGGGGTGGAACTGGACCCCGAAGAGCCGACCGCTGTCGTCGCAGACCGCGGCGAAGGGGGTGTTGGGCGTGGAAGCCAGCACGCGGAAGCCAGCCGGTAACCGCTCGACGCTGTCGCCGTGGCTCATCCAGACGCCGGTCTCAGCTCCGAGACCGGCGAACAACTCACCAGGCCGCTGGATGCGCAGCCGGGCCGGGCCGTACTCGCGCCGCTCTGCCCGTTCCACCCGCCCACCCAGGGCCTGGACCATGAGCTGCATGCCGTAGCAGATACCCAGCACGGGCAGCCCCGCCGACCAGAGGGCAGGGTCGCAACGCGGGGCGCCGGGATCATAGACGCTGGCCGGGCCCCCCGAGAGGATGACGCCCTTGGGGCGGTGGCGCCGGATCTCGGCCAGCGGGGTATCGGGGGGCAGGACCCAACAGTAGACGCCCAGCTCCCGCACGCGCCGGGCGATCAGGTGACCGTACTGGGAGCCGAAATCCAGGATCACGACGGAATCTTCCGGGAGGTCCAGCAGCCGCTGCTCCAACGGGACTCGCTCCTTCGCGGTGGCGGCGGCCGGGGCCCGGCTGTCGCCTGAACCGGGCCGGCCGGCAGCCGCTGGCATGTCCTGGGCTCAGCATAGCAGGCCCTCCGGCACCCGCACAACAAAAGGGGCCGGCCCGCGGGACGGATCCCCGCGGGCCGGCCGTGGCGGCAGTACCGGCGGAGCGGGCGGCTCAGAAGTCCATGTCGCCCACGTTGCCGCCGGACGCTTCCTTCTTGTCCTCGGGCATGTCGGCCACCAGGGACTCGGTGGTCAGCACCATGGCGGCGATGCTGGCCGCATTCTGCAGCGCCGACCGCGTCACCTTGGCCGGGTCGACGATGCCCCGCTGGAACATGTCGCCGTACTCGCCGGTCAGCGCGTCGAAGCCCTCGTTGTCAGGCAGCTGCTTCACGCGCTCGACCACCACGGAGCCCTCGAGACCGGCATTGGTCGCGATCTGGCGCAGCGGCTCCTCCAGGGCGCGGCGCACGATCTCGATGCCCATGCGCTCGTCGTCGTTCTTGGCCTCGACCTTGTCCAGCGCCTTGATGGCGTGCACCAGGGTCGCGCCGCCACCCGGGACGATGCCCTCTTCGACCGCGGCCCGCGTAGCGGAGAGGGCGTCCTCGATGCGGTACTTCTTCTCCTTCATCTCCACCTCGGTGGCCGCGCCGACCTTGATCACGGCAACGCCGCCAGCCAGCTTGGCCAACCGCTCCTGGAGCTTCTCGCGGTCGAAGTCCGAGGTGGTCTCCTCGATCTGCCGCTTGATGACGTTGATGCGGGCCTTGATCTTCTCGGGATCGCCAGCGCCCTCGACGATCGTCGTGTTCTCCTTCTCCACGACGACCTTCTTGGCGCGGCCGAACATGTCAGGCGTGACGTTCTCCAGCTTGATGCCCAGGTCTTCGGACACCACCTGGCCGCCCGTGAGGATGGCGATGTCCTCCAGCATCGCCTTACGCCGGTCGCCGAAGCCGGGCGCCTTGACGGCGCAGGACTGCAGCGTGCCGCGGATCTTGTTGACCACCAGCGTGGCCAGCGCCTCGCCCTCGACGTCCTCGGCGATGATCAGCAGCGGCTTGCCACGCTCCACCACCCGCTGCAGGACCGGCAGGAGGTCGTTCACGGAGGAGATCTTGCGGTCGGTAATCAGGATGAAAGGTTCCTCCAGGACGGCCTCCATCGCCTCGGCGTCGGTGACGAAGTACGGCGACAGGTAGCCACGGTCGAACTGCATACCCTCGACGACCTCTACGGTCGTGTCCAGGGTCTTGCTCTCCTCGACCGTGATCACGCCGTCCTTGCCGACCTTCTCCATGGCGTCGGCGATCATCTTGCCGATCTCTTCGTCATTGGCGGAGATGGAGGCCACCTGCTGGGTCGCTTCCTTGGTCTCGACGGGCTTGGCGATCCGCTTGATCTCCTCCACCACCGCGTTGACCGCCTTCTCGATCCCCCGCTTCACCAGGATGGGGTTCGCACCGGCGGCGACGACCTTCATGCCCTCCCGGACCATGGCCTGGCCGAGGACGATGGCGGTGGTGGTCCCGTCACCGGCGACGTCGTTGGTCTTGGTCGCCACCTCCGTCAGGAGCTTGGCGCCCATGTTCTCAAAGGGGTCCTTCAGCTCGATCTCGCGGGCGATGGTGACGCCGTCGTTGGTGATGGTGGGGGAACCAAACTTCTTCTCCAGGACCACGTTCCGGCCCTTGGGCCCGAGCGTGATCTTGACGGCGTTGGCGACGGTGTTCAGGCCCTTCTCCAGGCTGCGCCGCGCCTGCTCGTTGAAAACGAGCTGCTTGGGCATCCCGCTTTCCCCTCCTCGCTCACTGGATGATGGCCAGGATGTCCCGCTCGCTGAGGATCAGGAGCTCCTCGTCGTCCAGCTTGACCTCGGTGCCGGCGTACTTGGAGAAGATGACCCGGTCACCCTCCTTGACCTCAAGCGGCACCTTCTGGCCGTTCTCCAGGATGCGGCCCGTCCCCACAGCCAGGACCTCACCCTGCTGCGGCTTCTCCTTCGCCGTGTCCGGCAGGATGATGCCACCCTTCGTCCGCTCTTCCTCTTCGATGACCTTGACGACCACGCGGTCGCCGAGCGGGCGAAGCTTCACGGAAACATTCCCCCCCTTGGGCTGCGGCTGCAGGCTCCCCCCCCTCCCCCTCCCTGCCACGAGGCCGGGAGCCGGGATGCCCCGCCACAGCATGTAGGTACATGGAATCGATCGGCGCCGAGAACCCCGGCGCCTTGGCGACGCCTGTCTTGTTAGCACTCCTTCCCGGAGAGTGCTAAACCAAGGACTATGGTAAGGCGGCCCGATCAGGTCGTCAAGCCCCGATTTGGCCGCCCTTCCCATCGCCAAACCGGTACTCTGTCTGCCCCCCGGGCCGCCCGTTTATGCATGGGAGGTGCCCGCGCCTGCACCAGGGGTGGGGCCATGGGGACCGGTTTCCGAGACAGGGCTGCCGGCCCCTGCACCGCCCGCCTTCCCGCCCTCGTGGCCGCAGCCGCGGAGCATGGACACCGCGTGTTCCAGCAACGGTTCCAGAGCCTCCAGGCACTCCTCCACGCCCCGCGGGCTCCCCGGCAGGTTGACGATCAGCGTGCGTCCCCGGATCCCCGCCACCGCCCGGGACAGGTAGGCGGTCAGCGTGCGGGCGGCAGTGACCGCCCGCATCCGCTCGGGCAGGCCGGGCACGACCCGCTCGACCACGTCCAGCGTGGCCTCCGGGGTCACATCGCGGGGACCGAAACCGGTACCGCCCGTGGTGAAGATCACGTCCGGCGCCCGGCCGTCGGCCACCCGTACCAGCCAGTCGCGAATCGCTTCCCGCTCGTCGGGGACGACGCCCCGGACCACCACCTCCGCCCCGACCCTGCCGGCGAAGGCCGCGATGACATCGCCGCTCCGGTCCTGGCGCCAGCCCTGGCTGACCCCGTCACTGACGGTCAGGATGGCGACGCGCACGCGCCACCCCTCCCTTCCTCGCCGGCACCGTTTCCGGCCGGGCCGGCCGCCGAGGCGTCCCCCGCCCCGCCGGCCGGAGCCTGCGGATCCCTCCCAACCCCACCGGGCGGCGAGCCCAGGTCCGCCCACGCAGGTTCCCCCGGCCGGCGGTACTCCCCGCTCCGCCCTCCCCGTTTCGCCACCAGCCGGACCCCCTCGATGACCAGCGTCCGGTCCAGCGCCTTGCACATGTCCACGATGGTCAGCGCCGCCACCGCAACCGCCGTCAGGGCCTCCATCTCCACACCCGTACGGGCGGCGGTACGGGCCACCGCCTGGATCTCCACGGCGTCCTCGCCCAGCCGGAAGTCGACCTCGACGGCGTCCAGCGGCAAGGGGTGGCAGAGGGGGATCAGCCGCCCGGTCTCCTTGGCGGCCATGATGCCCGCGACGCGGGCCACCGCCCAGACGTCCCCCTTGGGCACGTCGCCGGCCCGCAGCCGCCTCACCGTCTCCGGCGCCATGCGGACGCGACCGCGGGCCACCGCCTCCCTGACCGTGACCGGCTTGCCGCTGACGTCCACCATCCGTGCTCGGCCGGCTTCGTCCAGATGGGTGAACCCCGTATCCATGATGACCGTTCGTCCCCCCGTGCGCACCAGCCCCGCCCGCTCCGGCTCCGCCCGCCCCCGTCGTCACAGGGGGATGACGTCCACCTCCGCCCCCGCGGGCAGCGCCTCCACCGTCAGGGGAATGTGGACGAACCCGTCGGCGCCCGTCAGCGCCGTGATCAGCCCGGACTTGCGCGGCTGCGGGCGGGCCGTCCACTCGTCACCCGAGCGGCGGAGGCTCACGGGCACGAACTCCTCCCGGTCCCGGGGCCGCCGCAGCTCCCCTTCCAGCCGCGCCCGGAGGCGGGGCCCGGGACCGGCCGATTCCTCCATTCCCATCAGCCGCCCCAAGACCGGGCGGACGAACAGGCGATAGCCCACCAGTGCCGACACCGGGTTGCCGGGCAGGCCGAACACGGGCGTACGGCCGGCCAAGGCGAAGAGGGTCGGCTTGCCGGGCTTCAGGGCCACCCCGTGCAGGATGACGCCCGGTTCCGGCAGCTCCTCGGCCAGCTCCGCCGTCAGGTCCCGCTCGCCCACCGAGCTCCCGCCGGAGATCAACACCAGGTCCGCCGCCGCCAGCGCTTCCGCCAGGGCGCGCCGCCCCGCCTCCAGGTCGTCGGGCACGTGGAGGGGCGCCAGGGGCAGGCCGCCGTCCTCGCGGACGGCCGCCGCCAGGGCGGTGCCGTTGATGTCGCGGATCTGGCCGGGACCGGGCCTGGCCGCGGGCGGCACCAGTTCGTCCCCCGTGACCAGGATGGAGACCACCGGCCGCCGGGCGACCCTCACCCGCGTCACGCCGGCGCCCGCCAGGGCGCCCAGGTCCGCGGGCCGCAGGCGGCGGCCGGGGGGCAGGATGGCCGTGCCGGCGACGGCGTCCTCCCCCGGGCGATGACGTTGTCGCCAGGGCCCGCGAAGCGATGGACCGCCACCCAGGGGCCTTCCACCGT
>QGUQ01000460.1 GCA_003242195.1 Bacillota bacterium
GACCACCGACGCCGGCCGCTCCACCACCTCGCCGGCAGCGATCTGATTCACAACCTGGGGATCGAGAATCCGAATGCGACCCATGGATGTCCTCCGCTGGCGCAGGTTAGGCCGTCACCAGACCGCTACCCGCTCCGGCGGTCCCGGAAGAGGGGGCCGCGACGCCCCGCCCGTCTCCCCTGCCCGCCGGGGTGCCGGGCGAGGGGGCAGCGGCTGGCGGCTCCCGCCGCCCGCCGGGCGTCCCGGCGTCCGGCTCCGCCGGATTGGCAACCCTCCGCACCGGCTCCAGCCGCCCCTCTTGCTCCTGCCAGCGCCGGAGACGCCGCTGCCAGGCGTAGAGCACGTTCATGGCATCGAGGGGCGTCATGCGCAGGAGGTCGAGGGACGCCAATTCTTCCAGCCACCGCCGGGCCGCGGCCGCCACCTCGTCGGCAGCCGCACCCGCTGCGACACGCGCTGGACCGCCGGCCTTGGCCGTCACGTCCTCCTCGCCCCGGGAATCCTGGTCGCCAGCGCCAGAGCCCTCCGCCTCCCGGGCCGCGGTCCCTTCTCCCCCGGACCCGCGACTCGATGCGGCGGTGGTACCCCCATCCCCGTTGCCCCCGGCCAGATCCGCCAGGGACAGCTGGCGCGGACGGGCCGTCCGGTCCAGTTCCGCGAGGATCTCCTTGGCCCGCTCGATGATCTCCACCGGCAGCCCCGCCAGCCGGGCCACGTTGATGCCATAGCTGCGGTCGGCGCCGCCGGGGACGATTCGCCAGAGGAAGCGGATCTCGTCGCCTTCCTCCGCCACCCGCGCGTGGTAGTTGCGGATGCCCGGCCGGGTGGCAGCCAGTGCCGTCAGCTCGTGGTAGTGGGTGGAGACCAGCGTCCGCGCGCCGATGCGGTCGTGGATGAACTCGATGACCGCCCGGGCGATGGCGATGCCGTCGAAGGTGCTGGTGCCCCGGCCGATCTCGTCCAAAAGGATCAGGCTGCGGGGCGTGGCGTTGTGCACGGCCAGCGCCGTCTCCGCCACCTCCACCATGAAGGTGGACTGGCCGGAGGCCAGGTCGTCGCTGGCGCCGACCCGGCAGAAGATCCGGTCCACCAGCCCGATCTCGGCCTCCTCGGCGGGGACGAAGCTGCCCATCTGGGCCATGATCACGATCAGCGCCACCTGGCGCATGAAGGTGCTCTTGCCGGCCATGTTGGGGCCGGTGATGAGCATCACCCGCTCCCGCTCGCCGTCCAGGTTGACGTCGTTGGGGACGAACCGGCCCGCCAGCGTCCGGTCCAGGACCGGATGGCGCCCGGCGCGGATGCGCAGCCGGCGGTCGTCGGCCAGGCGCGGCCGCACGTAGTCGTAACGGGCCGCCACCTCGGCCAGGGACGCCAGCGCGTCCAGTTCCGCCAGGACCTCGGCGGCGGTCTGGATGGCCGGGATGCGGCGGGCTACCTCGTCCCGGAGCTGGCAGAACAGCTCGTGCTCCAGGGCGGCCAGCCGCTCCTCGGCGCCCAGCACCTTGGCCTCCATCTCCTTCAGGGCCGGCGTCACGTAGCGCTCGGCGTTGGCCAGCGTCTGCCGCCGCTCGTAATCGTCGGGCACCAGGTGCCGGTTGGCCCGGGTGACCTCGATGTAGTAGCCGAAGACCTTGTTGAAGCCCACCTTCAGGGACTTGATCCCCGTTCGCTCCCGCTCGCTGGCCTCCAGAGAGGCGATCCACCGCCGCCCCTCCCGCATGGCCAGCCGCAGCTCGTCGACCCGCGGGTCGTAGCCGTCGCGGATCAGCCCGCCCTCGGTGGTGGTGACGGGGGGCTCGTCCACCAGCGCCCGGCGCAGGAGGTCCGTCAGGTCGTCCAGGTCCGGCAGCGCCTGGCGCAGGGCGGCCAGCCGCCCGGCCTCGACCCCGTCCAGCAGCTCGCCGATGGGGCGCAGGCGTTCCAGCGAGCGGGCCAGGGCCAGCAGGTCCCGGGCGTTGGCCTGCTGGTATCCCACCCGGGCAATGAGGCGCGGCAGGTCGTGGACGCCGTCGAGGAGCCGCCGCAGGCCGTCCCGGAGGAACGGGTCCGAGACC
>QGUQ01000083.1 GCA_003242195.1 Bacillota bacterium
GGCCCCGGGCCCGGGGGGGCCCCCGCCCGAAACCCCGGGGTCCCGATGCCGGCGTAGGCGTCGATGACCCCCGGGCCCCCCCCGCCACGGCTCCCGCCGGCGGGCCCGTTGCCGGGCCGCCCCGGGCTGGCCGGCATGCCCCTTGCCGTTCCGGCCCCCAGGGCCTCGTCCAGGGCCCACTGATACAGCCGCTCCGCCTGCACCGGGTTCACCTGGTAGAAGGAGGCCAGGGAGACGCGGAAGCGCAGCCCGCCCAGCTCGTCCACCAACCAGGGCCGGCCGGCGATGGGCACCGTCTCCTCCCCCAGGATGGTGTTACCCCGCCGCCGGTTGATGTTCTTGACCACGCCCACCAGCTCGGGCACCCGCCGGCCCAGGAAGGCGGCCAGCTCCTCCTCTGCCGGCAGCGCGTCCCCGTTGATCACCAGCCCGGCCAGGGCCTCGCCCGTCTTGAGCCCGACCCGCGCGACCACGTGGCGCAGGAGCCCGGAATGGGTCGCCTCGTCGTAGATGGGGGTGGCGCGGCCGGCCGGCGTCTCCTCCAGCCACTCCCGGACGGCGGCCACCACGCGGTTGATCACCGGGTGCTGGATGGCGCAGCCGGCCGGGCCGAAGTCCACCGGCTCGTGGGTTCCCCGGGCGAAGAACCCCAGCTCCACCCGGCCCCCGGGGCGCCGCCGCACCGGCACCGCCGCCTTGTTGCGGTAGTACCACGGCCGCTCCATCGCCAGGGTGGGAAGAACCAGCGGCCTTTCCAGCTTGCCGATGCGGGTCAGGGCGTCGATCACCTGCTGGCGCTTCCAGGCCAGCTGCGCCTCGTAGGCCAGGTGCTGGAGCTGGCAGCCGCCGCACGCCCCGAAAAGGGGACAGGCGGCGCCGGTGCGCCCGGGACCCGGTTCCAGGATTTCTTCCAGCTCGGCCCGGGCGTAGCGGGGTTTCACTTCCACCACCCGGGCGCGGACGCGGTCCCCGGGAGCGCCCAGGGGGACGAACACGGCCATGCCCTCATAGCGGCCGACGGCGTCGCCCTCGGCCGCCAGCCCGTGTAGGGTGAGCTCGATGCGGTCGCCCGGGACCACGGGCCCCCCGCCTTTCATGCCTCCCTTCATCCCCCCTTCACCCCGCCCTGCATCGGCGGCACCCCATGCTCCGGCCGTGCCCCACGACCGGAGCTGCCAGCCCGGCTGCCCGCCCCGGGCAGGAAACGGGCAGCGCCAGTCCAATGGTGTGTTGGAGGAGGTGCCGGTCCATGGCCATCGACCCCGTTTGCGGCATGGAGATCGACGAGGCGACCGCCGAGGAGATGGGCGCCGAGACCACCGTGTACAAGGGCAAGACCTATAATTCCTGCGCCCCTTCTGCCGGGAACAGTTCGAGCGGGACCCCGAGAAGTACCTGCAGCGGCCCGGGGCCCATCACGACGAGATCCACGGCGACCACCACTGAGGGGGCGGCCCTCGGCCGCCGGGGTGGTGTCCCCTCCCTTGCCGGCATCCGCTCGCTTGGGCGGCGCCTCACGGCTCGTGGGGCTCTACGTGGACGTGGACGTGGCGGATGTCGGGGTCCGCGCGCAGGACCTGCTCCACTCTGTCGGCCACGGCGTGGGCTTCTTCCACCGTCAGCCCCGGGTCGACGGTGATGGTCACGTCCACGGCGGCGGTGTGACCCAGCTGCCGCGCCCGCAGGTCGCGCACCGCCCGCACCCCCGGCACGGCCGCCACGCGGTCGCGGAGGCTGGAGAGCCTTCCCGTGTCGAAGCCGTCCAGCAGCTCGTGGGCCGCTTCCGAGATGAGCTCCCACGCCGTGCGCACCACCAGCAGGGCCACCAGGATGCCCGCCAGGGGGTCGGCCCAGCGCCAGCCCTGGCGAGCTCCGGCAACGCCCGCCACCGTCCCCAGGCTCACCAGGGCATCGGACCGGTTGTCCCGGGCCGCCGCCAGCAGGGCGGTGCTGCCCGTGCGGCGGGCCAGCCGCTGGTTATAGGCCGCGACCGCGGTCATCACGACCGCCGAGCCCAGGCCGATCCAGGCCGCGTAGGGTTCCGGGGCCGCGGCGTCCGCAGCGAGTACCGCCTGGAGGGCGCCCATCCCCACGTCCACCCCCACCAGCGCCATGACGGTGCCGACGATGATCTGGGCCACGGTCTCCGCCCGGCCGTGGCCGTAGCGGTGTTCCGCGTCGGCGGGCGTGGCGGCGACACGAATCCCCCAGAGTACCGCCACGGAGGCCAGGACGTCCGTCAGGTTGTTGAGCCCGTCGGCCACCAGGCCGCGCGAGCCCGCCCGCCAGCCGGCCAGGATCTTGGCCGCGCTGAGCAACATGTAGGTGGCGATGCTAAGCCAGGCGCCGCGGGTGCTGGTCCGAGGTCCGTCCGCCCGTCCTCCCTCGTTGCCCCGGACGCCGGCCCGCTCCTTGCCCCCCACCACGGCCTTTCCTCCCATACAACAAGCTTGCGCCCGTGCAAAACCGCCATCACGCAGGGAGGCCTGCGCCGGTCCTCCGGCGCAGGCCTCCCTTCCCGCAGCGCATTCAGTATACCATGCCGGCGGCTTCCCCGCGCAGCCCCGACGCCCTCTGGCGCCGCCCGCCCCGCCGCCACGCTACCGGGCCTGGGCGGCACCCGGTTCACCGTCCCGGCGGCGAGCGGCCAGCACCTCCTCCCGGAGCGCCTTCCAAACCCGCTCGTAGAGGCCGGCATAGGCCGGGTGGGTGCGAATGGCGGCCGGGTCGCGCGGGCGCGGGATCGGCACGGGGAAGTCGGCCTTGATCCGGCCCGGAGCGGCGGTGAAGATCACGATCCGGTCCGCCAGGTGGATGGCCTCGTCGATGGAATGGGTCACATAGAGGACCGTCTTGCGGTTGCCCTCCCAGATGCGCATCAGTTCCTCCGCCAGCAGCAGCTTGTTCTGCTCATCCAGGGCGGCGAAGGGTTCGTCCATCAACAGGATCTCGGGGTCGGTGGCAAAGGCGCGGGCGACGCTGACCCGCTGCTTCATCCCGCCCGAGAGCTGGTGGGGATAGGCGTCGGCGAAGGGTTCGAGCCCCACCAGGCGGAGGTAGCGGTCGACGGTGCGCTCCCGCTCGGCCCGCGGCACCCGGCGCATGGCCAGGCCGTAGCCGATGTTGCGGCGTACCGTCATCCACGGGAAGACGGACTGCTCCTGGAACACCATGGCGTGCAGGGGGCGGGCCGGATCCCGCCGGGACACCTCGATGCTGCCGGCCGTGGGCCGCTCCAGGCCCGCCAGGATGCGCAACAAGGTGGTCTTGCCGCAGCCGGACGGCCCCACCAGGCAGGCGAACTCCCCCTCCCGGACGTCCAGGTCGATGCCGTCCAGGGCGGTGACGGTGCCGCGGCGCGTCTCGAATTGCTTGACCAGCCCGCGGAGTTGGACCTTGGGTTGCGCGGCCATCATCATCCCCCCATGTCTAGCGGGGCCGCCAGGGCAGCACGACGCGCTCCAGTTCGTTGAGGGCCATCGTGAACAGGTAGCCGAAGAAGGCCAGGAGGACGAGCCCGATGTACATGGCCGCCATATCCCAGACCTGGTAGGAGTTCCAGATCAGGTATCCCAGCCCGCTACGGGCGCCGATCATCTCCGCCGCCACGATCAGAAGCAGGGCGACGCCCATGCCCAGCTTCAGCCCGGCAAAGATCATGGGCAGCGCCCCGGGCCAGGCCACCGTGCGGTAGAAGTCCAGCCGGGAAGCGCCGAAGTGGCGCGCCACATCCACATAGATGCGGTCGATGTTCACCACCCCCGCCACCGTGTTGACCAGGACCAGGGTGAAGCAGCCCAGGGCGATGGTGACGATCTTGAAGGTCTCCCCGACCCCGAAGACCATGAGCAGCAAGGGCAGCAAGGCGATCTTCGGGATGGGGTACAGGGCGGCGACGATGGGCTCCAGCAGGGCGCGCACAAGGGGGAACAACCCCATGGTCAGCCCGATGACGACGGCGGGAGCGGCTCCAGCGGTGAAGCCCAGCACGACCCGCAACAGGCTGATGCCCACGTGCCGCCCCAGGCTCCCGTCGGCCACCAACTCCAGGAACCGGACCGCTACCTGGGACGGGGGCGGGAAGAACCGCACGTCCAGCAGGCCCGCCCGCACCAAGACCTCCCACAGGACCAGCAAGGCCAGCGGGCTGAGAATCGACAGCAGGCGGTCGCGGTGAGCGGCCAGCAGCCGGCGGGGCGCCCGTCCCGGGCCGGGGCCGGTCCGGGTGGTGGCCTGGGGGTGGCCCCCGGTCCCCCTTCGAGCCCGGAGCGGGCGGCTTCCGGCCGGTCGCGGCAAGGCGGTGCGAGCCGGCTGGTGTCCTTCGGCTTCCGGGGTGAGGCTCATGGGTCTCCCTCCCTCGCAGGAAACGACGGTTCGCAGTCGGCGGGCCAGGACACCGAGAGGACCGGTGTCGTCCGCGGTAGCCCCAGGAAAGGGGGCGGCGGCCGCCGCGCGGGCCGGGAGCGGGACCCGGGCGCTCCCCGCCCGCGCGGGCGACCGCCACCCAACTTGTCGCCCTGGTACCCGCCGGAGGGGAGCGGCCGGCCGGTAGGGCGGCGGGCGGATCCGGCCTGCCTCTCCCGGTCCCTTACGGCTCGTAGGGACCGAGCACGCCCACCGCGTAGTCCGCCAGGGACTGGTCGACCACCCGCTGGAGGTCGACCTCCCCCGTGAAGTGGCCGTTGTCCCGGTACCAGTCGAGCTGCGCCTGCAAGCTCTCCACATTCAGCCGGCCGTCGGGATTCAGCCCCGGCACGTAGACCTTCTCCCAGAGCGAGGCATCCTTGAGGGCCGTGTACTCGGTCATGATGGGGATGATCTCGGCCATCTTGGCCTGATCACGCTTGACGAAGGCGTCGTTGTAGTCCCGCAGGGCCTTGACATAGGCCAGCATGAA
Organism: Bacillota bacterium; assembly: GCA_003242195.1. Taxonomy (GTDB): domain Bacteria; phylum Bacillota; class Sulfobacillia; order Thermaerobacterales; family Thermaerobacteraceae; genus ZC4RG37. The sequence continues at coordinate 4,898 of QGUQ01000083.1, forward strand.
CCGCTGCGAGAGTTCCTTGTCGGCGACGAACTGCGGGCTGGCCAGCACCTCGGCGATCTGGAAGCCCTGCGCGTAGTCACGCCCGGCATCGCCGAACCGTTTGAGGATGCCCTGGGCTTCCCCCTGGGTGATCAGGGGCTCGATGTGCATCGCCACATCCACGGCGCCGTTGGCCAGAGCGGCGTTCATGTCCCCGAAGGACTTGATGATCACGTACTCGACGTCGTCCTTGGTCAGTCCGGCGTGCTTCAGGGCCAGATCGACCAGCTGTTCGTCCAGCGAGGCCTCCGAGGTGATGGCGATGCGCCGGCCCTTGAGGTCCGCGTAGTCGCGGATCCGGTCGGCCTTGTCAGCCGCCACCGTCAGGTTGAAGTAGGACCGCCCCGGCACATTCTCACCCTTGGTGGCGATGAGGCGGATGTCCAGCCCGCTCTGGATGGCGTTCCAGAGGCCGACGCTGAGCACCCCACCCGCCACCTGCACCTGGCCGGCGGCCAGAGCGGGCAGCATGTAGGCGCTGGACTCAAAGGTGACGAACTCCGGCTTGATGCAAAGATCCCGGAAGTACCCCTTCTCCGTGGCGATGTAGAAGCCGGCTCCCGAAGGCGCGCCGTCTTCCGCGATCTTGACGGTGACCTCTTGCCGGAGCGGCGGTACGCCCGCCAGGCCCGGCCGGTTGGCACACTCCCCGCTCCCACCCTGGCTGCCGGCGCCCGTGGAGCCCTGGTCCCCGCCCGCCCCGCCGGTTCCTCCCCCCGGCGCCGGTGTCCCGGCACCCCCACACGCCGCCAGCAGGAGGGCCGCGGCGACCAGCGCCACCAGTACCACTCGTCGTTTCATCCGCTCTTGACCTCCCGGCGTAGATGACGGCCCCGGACCGGCGTCGCCCCCCCACCGCCCTCCGCAACCCCGCTCCGGGCGGCGGACCGGTGTGAGGAAACCTGACGGGCCGGGCCGTGACGGCTACCCCACGATATGCCGGGGCGGTAGGCAGGTGTGCAGGCGAGGCGGGCCGGGACGGCCCTCGCGGAAGGCGGGTTGCGGGGGGCGGGCTGCACCGGCGGGACGGCCCGCAAACTACGCCTGATGGGCGGCTTCGCCGCCCATCAGGCGCCGGCAGCTTTGCGGACAGGGTCTGCGGTCATGACGCCTGCCGCCACGCCTTGTACTTCACCGTGTACCGCTCGACCCGCTCCCGGACCACCCGGTAGCCCAGCCCCGGCTCCCGGGGCACGGTGATGGTTCCGTCGGGGTTGACGGTGACGGGCGGGTCGATCAGGTCCTCGTGGTAGTAGCGGTCGCTGCCCGAGGTGTCTCCGGGCAGGGTGAAGCCGGGCAGCGTGGTCAGGGCGATGTTGTGGGACCGGCCGATGCCCGTTTCCAGCATGCCGCCACACCAGACGGGGACGCCCCGGGAACGGCACAGGTCGTGGATGGCGCGGGCGTCGGAGGGGCCGCCCACCCGGCCCTGCTTGATGTTGATGATGCGGCACGACCCCAGGGTCAGCGCCTCCCTCGCGCCATGCACGTGCTTGATGGACTCGTCCAGGCAGATGGGCGTCCGCAGGCGGCGCTGCAGCTCGGCGTGGTCGAGCAGGTCGTCCTCGTGGAGGGGCTGCTCGATCATCATCAGGTCGTAGGCGTCCAGCGCCTCCAGCCGCGGAGCATCGGCCAGGGTGTAGGCGGCATTGGCATCCACCATCAGGGGGATGTCACCGAAGCGGTCGCGGATGGCCCGCACCGGTTCCTCGTCATGACCGGGCTTGATCTTGATCTTGATGCGGCGGTAACCGCGCTGCAGCCACCGCTCGACCAGGGACAGCAGATCGTCCAGGGAGTCCTGGATGCCGATGCTGACGCCCACCGGGATGCGGTCCCGGGCCGGGTCGCCCCCGTACACCCGCCACAGGGGCATGTCGAGGGCGCGGGCGCGGGCGTCCAGGTAGGCCATCTCCACGCCCGCCTTGGCCATGGGATGGCCCCGCACCCACTCGTAGGTGGCACGCAGGGTGTGCTCGTCGGGCAGGGTGGCGCCGGGGAGTCTTGGCAGGATGAACTCCGTCAGGACGTGCCAGGCGGTGCCGGTGGTCTCGTAGCTATAGCCCGGGTCGGCGTCGGCGACCACCTCCCCCCAGCCCTCCACGGGGCCGCGGTCAGGATGGCGCCCCTCCAGGCGAACGAGGAGGCATTCCCGGTCGTGCACCCGGCCGTAGCTGGTCTCGAAGGGCGCCACCAGCGGCATCCGCACCCAGAACAGCTCGATGGCCGTCACGGTGAGGGGCGTGGGCGGCAAGTCCGGGGCGGAATGGGTGGCGCGGCCTTGTGACGGGTGGCTCATGGCTGGCGGTTGCCCCTCCTCTCCATGGACTTGACCCTGGTCGGGCTTCCCTCGCACGACCCGCGGGTTCGACCCGCGGGTCGCGCCCTCGGACCCATGCGCGATCCGGCGCCATTACCACGACGGCGGCTCGACCGTGGCCTGCCGGCGGAGGATATAGCGGGTCGTGGCGGCACCCGGCCGCAAGGGCTCGCAGGCGTCCAGCAGGTAACCGGCACCCAGGTACGCCTCCAGCACCTCGCGCAGGTGGAAGCGCCAGCGCAGCGCCCACTCCGGGTGCCCCGCCCGCCAGCGGCGGAACCGGGCGGCAACTTCAAGGGCAACCCCCGCTCCGCCGGCGGGGGGGCCCCACCCCCCGGGTTCGGCAACCC
>QGUQ01000461.1 GCA_003242195.1 Bacillota bacterium
GCGCGGGGCAAGGTTTGGCCCCGGTAGGTGTCGTCGCTGCTGAAGGGCTCCTGGTGCGCCCAGCGGTTGCGCCACTCCCGGAGCTCCGAGACAAAGCTGCGCTCGGCATGGCCCAGAGTGTGCTTAAACACATCGTTCCACGTGTTCCACATCAGTTTGAGCAGGAGCGACACATCCCACTCTTCCACCGGCTTCTCGGCCGCCAGGGGATCGTCGATGAACCTGAGCAGGACGCGGTCGTCCACCCACCCCTCCTTGCGGGCCAGACGGATCTCCCGGGCGACGAAGGGCGCCAGCCCGTTGCGTAATAGCTCCAGGGCCCTGCGTACCCGCTCGTAGTTGCTGATGGACATGGTTTCCCCCCACCCCCGTTAGAAGAGGGACTCTTGTTGGGCCGTGCGGTCCTGGGCGAGGCGTGCCAGCTCCGGCCAGGCCAGGACCAGGGCGTTGTAGGCCAGGGCCTCCTGGGTCCGGCCCTTGCGCTCGCTAATGCGGAACAGCCGGTAGGCCAGGTCCCGGGCCATCTCCGCCCGGCCGCCCAGCTTGGCCACCAGCCGGGCGGTGGCTTCCTCGCCGGCGTTCTCGTGGTAGTAGACCCGGAGCAGCTGGTGGGTGGCGCCCCAGACGGTGGCCGCCTTGTCGCGCTCGGGGTCCCAGCCGCGGTCCAGCTCGTCCGGTCGCAACAGGCGAACGCGGCCCTGCTGGGCCCGCACGATCCCCGCCTGCTCCAGGCCGGATAGGGTGGTTACCTTGGCCTTGGACAGGAGCTCGGCCTCACCGAACTCCCCCTCATTGAAGCCGTGCTGTTCGTACCAGGCGATGGCCCAGCGGGTCTCGTTGTCGAATTCGTCCTCTTGTTCCGCCAGGACCTCGGTGAGCACCTGGTTGATCAGGGCCAGGGCGGAGCGGACCGTCATCTTCTGGCCGTCGGGTTCCAACACCTGACTGTACCGGGAGAACACGGCCATGCCGGGACCGATGGCGGCCTGGGCGAAGTCCACGGGTGCGATGTTACCCTGCTGTAAGCGTTTGATGGCTGAGGGAAGTTCGCGCTTCAGCTCGACCATAAAGCCGCGGCGGTCGATCTGGGGTGCGTCCTCGGGCCGAGGCCGGCAGGCTAAAACGATGTAAGAAGCCAGGGCGTTCGTGCCCATTGAGATCATCCGCCACTTTTGTGAGGCACGCACCGGCCACGTAGCAGTGATCTGGAAGCCCGTGCCGATAAGGGCCTCCAGCATCGTCTCCCAACCGGTGGTGCGATCCAGCCGGTTACCGTTCGTTTCTTCGACCTTGTTACCCGCTCCGCTCTCCTCGTCGTCCTGCTTGAAGGCATAGTAGACGGTGAGAGGAAACCGTGGGTCCATCTTCTCGCGTAGTTGCGCGAAAGCTCGGCGGAAGCCCTGCTCGAAGTGCTCCTTGGCCTCATACTTGTCTCCACCGAACCGCTCGGGTGCGGCCACCAGCTCAGGCTCCTTGGGTACCAGGATGGTAGAGAACAAGTCCGGGTAGAGGTCGCCGATGGTGCGCCTCAACCAGACGTAGAAGAAGTCCGACAGGGCTGCATAACCGATGTTGTCATAGTAAGGTGGATCGGTGCTGACGAGGAGGTTCTTCAGACCGTCCCACGGCTGAGCCGCATCGATGAGACGGACGTGACCATTATGGGAGGCTACAAGCGTTTCGACGCACTCGGCTACATAGTTGCTGCAGGTCGTCCAGCCGCCAACCGAGTTCCCTAGTGCATTTGCTTCTCCGAAATCCCATAGCATGGGAATAGCCTGGCGGTCGAAGATATTCATTACCTTTTCGTTACCAGGCCCCCACCGGCAAAGCACAGTATTGAAGCATGCGCACCGGTCGAGCCCCAGGGCGAGCAATGTAGTTACGGCACGCACGTAATCCTCGGCCGCGGCGCCCGAAAGCCCGGCCGCGATTGCATCACGCCGTATATCCCCCCGTACCTCTCGCACGAGGTCCGACAGCGTCACCATCGCCGTGAGCTGGCGGGGGGTGAACATTTGCCAGTGCTTCCTTATCCCATACTTTT
>QGUQ01000084.1 GCA_003242195.1 Bacillota bacterium
TTCTGGGGCTGTGAGTTTTTTATAAGAGACGGACCCTGCTGCGCCGGGGGTGAGGGAACCGGCGGGGGGCCCGCCGGGGCACGAAGGGGGCGGGGATGGCTTGGAAAGCCTTCTCCGCCCCGTTCTCGTTCGGGCCGGTGCCGTCCTGGCCTGTCTTCCCCTGAGCCGATGTCCGGCTGTCCGGCGCGCGGCCGATCGCCGCGAACCCGGCCGCAAGCGGGGCCGTCCGTTCATCGCGGCTCGCCGATGACCACCTGGAGGGGGCGCCAGCGGCCGTCCTCCCGGGAGAACCGGATCCATGCCGGGCGCCGCGTCGTGCCCGTGTAAACGTGGTAGCGTGCGATGAGATGGCCCTCCCGGGTCAGAAGCAGCTGCCCCAGGGTGACGCGATCCGCGCGGAAGCCGTGCCCGGGCGCGCGCTCGCGCAGGATCTCCGTTCCCACCCGGGCCAGCTCCGGGGCGAACTGGCCCAGGAAATGCCGGGCTTCCTCCGGGGTGTTGACGGCGAGGGGCGGGCCGCCCTCCTCGTACAGGGCGGGTGCCGTGTCGCCTTCGACGGCCAGCGCAAGGCCGGGTTCCAGGGGCGCTACTGCCGGCGCCCCGGGCTGCAGGCCCAGCCGGGCCAGGGATAGGGCCCAGGGCAGGCCCGCCGCGACGGCCGCCAACAGCAGCATCAGGCCGGCGGCGAGGGGGAAGGGCGCCCGGGGCGTGGGAACAGGGCGACCGGAAGCCTCCGGCTCCAGCGCGCGAGAGCTACTCCCTGCCCGCTGCAGTGGGCCGGGCCGCGACGGCGGGTCGGGCCGTGACCTGGAGTCGTCGCGCATGGCGCTCACCCCTTCACCCCTATGCGCCGGAGCAGCGGTCCATGCGGGCAGGCATGGCCGGCTACGATCATCGAGGGAAGGGCCGCCGGCGCGCCGAATACCCGTCCTATACCAGCCGACGCCCGGGCGCGTTGCCAGCCGGCACCCGGGCGCCCGGCTGGTCAGGGGGTGAGGGGCGTGAAGATCTATACCCGTGCCGGTGACGCGGGACAGACCAGCCTCTTCGGAGGCCGGCGCGTGGGCAAGGACGACCCGCGTGTGGAAGCCTACGGGGCCGTGGACGAGTTGAACGCGGTGCTCGGCCTGGCAGTCGCGCAACTGGGCGGTGAAGAACCGACCGAACTGTTGCTGCGGCTCCAGGAGGACCTGTTCCGGCTGGGGGCGGATCTGGCTACGCCCGGCGACGCCGGCCGCGCCGGGGAATCCCGGGTGCGCGTGAGCGACGATCTGGTGGAGGCGTTGGAACGGGCCATCGATCGATACGATGCGGAGCTGCCGCCGCTGCGCCAGTTCATTCTCCCGGGAGGAACGGTGGCGGGGGCCACCCTGCACGTGGCCCGCACGGTGGCGCGGCGCGCGGAGCGGTGCACGGTCGCCCTGGCGGCGCGCGAGCAGGTCAACCCCGCGGCGCTGCGGTATCTGAACAGGCTGTCGGACCTGCTGTTCGTCCTCGCCCGCTGGGTGAACCACCGCGCGGGCGTCGCAGAGGTTCCGTGGGGCAGCCCGCCGTGGCGGGGGCCCGATGGGGGCGGCGCCGCTTCCGCCCGAGGCGGGAAGGGAGCCGGCGAGGCAGGAGCCGGCGAGGCAAGCGCGTCCTAAGCTTCTGTCGCCGTGGTGGCCGCATCCGCGGCCGGGTCCGTGGGGGCGGGGCCGAACCGGGGGCGAGTGTCTGAAACGAGGGTGTTCTCGCTAGCCCGCATTCCCTGGGATCGGCCAGCCTGCCCCTCAGCGCGCGACGCGCTGCGCCACTGGCTGTGGTTGCACCCGCGGTGAGTGGCACCGGCTCGTCCGCCCGCCGCCCGGCCGCGGGCTCCTGGGCAAGGAGCCGCGGGATGGGCAAGGGTGTCGTCCGGCGGCCGTCCCGCGGGTGAGTGCTCGCATGGCGTGGAGGTGTCACCTGTTGCACGGGACCGGGCGCCCCGCTATAATAGGCATCGCGAGGCGGTCGAGGACCGCCTGCACCGGGTGGCGCGAGGCGGCGTAGCTCAGTTGGTCAGAGCATGCGGTTCATACCCGCAGGGTCGGTGGTTCGAATCCACCCGCCGCTACCGGTTCGTCACAATCGAGTTTGCATAGGCCCTTAGCTCAATTGGTAGAGCACCTGACTCTTAATCAGGGTGTTGTGGGTTCGAGTCCCACAGGGCCTACAAGAAACCCGCGCGCGGCGCGGGTTTCTTGCTTTTCTAGCGCCCGTCCGGCAGGGCGTTGACAGGAATGTGACAGGAATCGGCGCGGGGCCTACGGCCCCGCTTCCCTATTCGGGTCTTGACAATCATACTGCATGATGATAGAGATGGTGGTGGCAATACGGTATGACACTCACAGGAGGCGACCCCGATGCCTGCCGCATTCGGGCAAACCCTTCAGACGCTGATGAAGCAAAACGGTTGGTCCCCCGCTGATCTCGCCAAGCGAACCGGCCTGTCTACAGCCACCATCACCCGCTACCTGCGGGGCGGAAAACCGTCCGCCGACAGCCTCCTGCGGCTATCGCGGACACTGGGGATCGACCCGTGGACGCTGTACGGTGCGCCGTCGGCACGGCTGGCAGCGCTGGCTGAGGAATGGAGCGACGACGACCGGCCGCGGTGGTCGTACAGCAAGCTGGCCGACTACCTGCGCTGCCCGGCTTTCTACTACTTCCGCCACGTAGCGGCGCTCGAAGTCCCGTCTGATCCTGACGCCGTCATCGGCAGTGCCGCCCACGCCGGCATCGAGCAGGTGCTTCGGGCGCGGGCGGGCATGGATGCGGAAGACCCGCAGGCCGCTGTCATTGGGCGGGTGCAGGAGGAAGCTCCTTACCTGGCGCCGGACGACGAAGGAAACCTGCCGGACCCCGAAGCGCTGGCAAGGGAAAGCTGGCAGATCGTCCAGGTCTACCAGGATCAAATCGCAACGACCTTCGAGCCGGTAGCTGTGGAACAACGGATGGAAGCCACCATTGCCGGCGTCCGCGTCACGTGCGTCCTGGATGTCATCGACTCCGAAGGGCGCATTCGCGATACGAAGACCTCCAAGCGCAAGCCAACCCAAACGGACCTGGACGAAAACCTGCAGGCTACCATGTACGACATCGCGTTTACCCAAAACTACGGGCAACCACCCAAAGGGATGGTCTTTGATTACCTGTTGCGCCGGAAGAGCGGCATTGAGGCCATGTCGTTCCCGGTCAGGGAACGCACCGATGCCGACCGCAACAGGCTGACGCGCATCGTGGAGGAGGTGGTCCAGGCCGCCGAAAGTGGGCGCTTCTATCCCAATCCCCTGAACAAGTACGGCTGCGGGCGCTGTCCCTTCCGCGACGCCTGCTATGAGGAATTCGGCGGCGGGTTGCCTGCGAAGGAACAAGCTATCGCTTGATTCTGTAAGTCAACCTGTAAGTCAACCTGCCGGTCGTTGGATCAACACATCATCACGTCGAAAGGAGCGAAAAGACATGGAGCAGAACCAGGCGTTGGCGATTACGGAAAACCAGAACCTGCAGGTGGCCAATCCGGTGGAAGCCCTAAAGCAGTTTGCCGAACAGCAGAGCACGGGCTTCCGCCCGATGTGGTACGCCATCCGGGATTCCGGATTCGTGGCGGAGAACGACACGCGACAGGAATTCCGGGGCGTGATCCTGGCTGTCCGCAAGACGCGGCGCCACACCATTTACGACCCCGAAACAGAACAGCAGGTGCCCGAATGCGTGTTGGTCCGCACGGACCCTGACGTGGGGCAGACCATGGATGGCAAGATGCGGTCCTGCGCCACCTGTCCGTTCAACAAATGGGGCACGGCCATTCGGCCGGACGGTACCAAGGGCCGCGGCAAGGCGTGCCGCGAGAAGCGGTTGATCCTGTTCTTACCGGATGGCTTTGCCTTGCCGGTGCTGATCGCGGCACCGCCGACTTCCATCCGTGCGGTCGAAACGTTCCGTTCCTACATGCAGACCATCGGCAAGCCCCTGATCCTCTCCCGCGTCCGCTTGACGGTGCGGCGCGAACAGCGGGGTGGAAACGCCTGGGGCATCCTCCAGCTGGACTACGAACGCCCGCTGGACGAAGCGGAAATCGCGGAGCTGGCTGCGAAGATCGAAAAGATCAAGGCCCAGGTGGATCAGTGGATGGCCGCCAGCCCGCAGGACATCGACGTGGACGACCTGGAGGGCGCGGAAGAAGCCGGCGACGTGTTCTGAGACAACCAGGACCAACTGAGCAAGGCAACGACGGAAGGGGGCCGGTGAACGCCGGCCCCCTTCATTTTGCCCAAAGGAGGCGGAACATAGCCATGGGAGCCATGCTGACGGTCAACGAGGTGGCAAAGCGGTTAGGCGTCAGCCGGGAAACGGTCTACCAGTGGATCCGCAACGGCCGCCTGCCGTCTGTCCGGCCTTCGCGTAGGGTGATCCGTATTCCGGAAGAGGCCCTGGAGCACGCGGGCCTTGGGCGGGCCGCGCAGGCCAACCTGGAGACCGGTGATCAACAGGATGGCGTGGTGGTCATCACCGCCGGACAGCTGACTCGCATCGTGGAAAGGGCCGTTCGGCGGGCCGTCCAGGAGGCGCTGGCCGCCCATACGAGCGGTGCCAACGGGGGCCTGCTAACCGTTAACGAGGTGGCCCAGCGGTTCGGCGTCGACCGGGAAACGGTCTACCGGTGGGTTAAGGAGGGCCGCTTGCCGTCTGTCCGGCCTTCGCCCCGGGCGATTCGCATCCCGGCGACGGCTTTGGAAAGCGCCGACGGTCGTGCCACGGAAGGGGGCAGCTCCAATGAACAGCACTGAACGGCTGGCCCGGGCGTTGGGCGTTTCCGTGGACGAAGCCCGCCGGCGCATTGAAGCCGCCGCCGCCTACCTGGGCACCACGCCCACGACCGTCCGGCGGTGGATCAATGAAGGCCGGGTTGTCTTGCCCAGCCAGCCACCCGCCAAGGTCATCCCGTTCCGGCCCCGGGAGGCGGGCAAGGGAAAGGCGGGGCGGCCATGAGCGCCCCGCCAAAGATCGGCTAAACAAAGGCGCCGCACTGAATGGTCGCGGCGCCTTGCTCTATGGGGCGCAGGTCCAACGCCTTCGGGCGTGGCCTGCGCCTCTCTGTACATATCCCAGCACCCGCTGAAAGGAGGGGCGCCCATGCCGAAAGGCCCTTCGAGCCCGCCACACCCCGATGTGGAACAGTGGCTGGCGTGGCTCATGGCCGGATTCGGCGACGGCGTGTTGGAGCTGCGGGTGTTTCCCCAGCGTGAGAAGTCCGTCCTGACCGGCTACTTCCGCACGCCGCAGGCCGCCGCCAAGGCCCTGGCGCCATGGGACGGGCGCGCCCAGATCTACGCCGGCCTGAACCCGCGGATCCGCAAGGTCTGGCGGCAGGCGCCCGACATGCTCCGGCTCCTCCCGAAAAGCGGGAACAAGGCCGTCGTGGCGGCGATCCACCATGTTCTGCTCGACTTCGACCCCGAGCGCCCCCAGGGCGTACCATCGTCACGAGAGGAATTGGAGCGGGCGCGCGATAGGGCAAAGACCGTGGCGGCCTGGCTCAAGGAGCAAGGGGCCGGGGATCCGTTGGCCGTGTCGTCGGGGAACGGGTTCCACTTGCTTTACAAGATTCCACCGCAGGATCCCCAAACGTTCCCCCGCCGCCTCCAAGCGTTCCTGCGCGATGTCGCCCGGCGGTTCGGCGGCGACGGGGTGGAAGTCGACCAGAAGGTGTGGGATGCGCCGCGCATCGTCAAGGTCGGGGGCACCATCTCGATCAAGGGCACGCCGTCCAAGGACCGGCCCCACCGGCGGGCGCGTATCGCCCAGATGATCCCGCCGGAGCCCGACGAGGGGATGGCGGCGCTGATCCTGCGGTACGACGCCAGTACGCCCCGGGCGTCACCCAGCGGCGCCAGGGCCGCACCGCCATCCGCCCAGGGCGCCGACCCCGAAGCCGTGGCCCAGCTGGTGGCGCCCTATTGGACGCCCGGCCAGCGCCACACCCTCGCCCTGGGGCTGGCGGGGTTGCTGGCCAAGAATGGGTGGCCGGAGGACAAGGCCACCGAAGCGGTGGCCGCCGCGGCCCGGGCGGCGGGCGACGAGGAGGAACACGACCGGATCCGGGCCGTCGAAGACACCTACCGGGGACTGGCCGAAGGCAAGGAAGTGGCGGGGGCAGCGCTGTTGGAAGGTGCGCTGCCCCCGCAGGTTTTTGCGGCGCTGTCGTCCCTGGTTCGGGCGTCGCGGGGGAACCTTCCCAAAGTGGCCCCCATTACGGCGTTGCGGGCGATTGCTACTGCGAGCCTGCCCCCTAGCGTCCAGCGTTTCCTAGAAAACCCACCGCGCAACCCGGTCCAGCGACGCGCAGCACTCGTGGGAGCCATCAAGACCTTGCAGGCGGCCGGCTACACAGAGGCGGCAATACGGATGATCCTAGCCCAGCACGCCCGAGCATTCCCACCACGCATGTTGAACGCCGTGTTCGCACATCGGGAGGAAGGGCACAATGCAGGATAAGCGCATTACTCTGCAAGATGTCCTCGCAGCCATCGAGCAACTGCCGGACAACATGACCCCCCACAGCGATTACTGGAAGGACGCTGTGGGGGTTTTGCTTGACCTCCAAGGGGCGGAACGGGAAGAAGCCGCTGAAAGGGTGGCGGAAAAGTTCGGCGTGACCGTGGAAGAGGTCCTTGCGGCCGCCGAACAGATGGCCGTTCCGCCCGAGGAACGGCTTGCCCAGGACATCTCCCAAGTCACGCCCGATACTTCCGATGACGCCATCCGGGAGCTCTGCCGACGGATTGCCGAAATCCCGGATGAACTGACCCAAAGCCGCCTGATTGCCGAAATGGCCAAGCGGGCGGGCAAAGGGCGTGGCGTCCGTGAACTCCGGAAGATCGTCCGGCAGTGTCGTGAACAGCTAGCACAGGAAATCCAAGCCGGTACGTCGCGCCCAGCTCTTCGTAGTATCAAATCCTATATACCTGATGCACCCGTGCCCGACCAAGCCGTCATGCCGCCAAGATACTACATCAGTGAGCGCGGCGAGATTTACTGGGAAGGTAAGTACACCGAGTTGGTGTCGCCCGTGCCGGTGGTCATTACGCGCCGCCTGCACGACTTGGACGAGAAAGTGAGCCGCGTCGAGCTGGCCTACAAGCTGAACGGGAAGTGGAAGACGACAACCGTTTCAAAAGCCGTCATCGCGGACAACCGCCGAATCATCCAGCTGGCCGACCACGATGTACCCGTCAGCTCGGCGAACGCCCGGTTCCTCGTGCAGTACCTTCAGGCGCTGGAGATGGAGAACATCGGGCACTTGCCGGAGGTCGAATCGGTGCGCTCCATGGGATGGCGCACCTGGAACGGCAAACTGGTGTTCGTGTGGGGCCGGCGCGTGATCTTCCCGGGGAGTAAGCAATACTCAGCAGCCCTGGAAGTCGAAGTGGACTCGCCTGGCGAAGAACAGTTCCTCTCGGCGCTAGACATCGGAGGAACCTGGCAGGGCTGGCTGGAACACGTGTTTGATCCCGCCTTCCAGTACCCCGGGC
>QGUQ01000462.1 GCA_003242195.1 Bacillota bacterium
CTACCTCAATTCCTCGGAGGTCATGGTGTTCTGGGACCCGGCCGACAGCTTCTCCAACGAGATCATCGCCATGAACAACATGTACGAGACCCTGCTGCGGGTCCGACCCGACGGCACGGTCGAGCCCCTGCTGGCCGAGTCCTACCAGAGTTCCGAGGACGGCATGACCTGGACCTTCCACCTCCGGCGGGGGGTCAAGTTCCACGGCTCGGGCGACGAGATGACGGCCGAGGACGTGAAGAAGTCCATCGAGCGGACCATCCAGCGGGGCAAGGGGGCCTCCTTCATCTGGGATCCCGTGGACCGCATCGAGGTCAAGGACAAGTACACGGTGGTCTTCCACCTGAAATACCCCGCTCCCCTGGACCTCATCGCGGCCGCCGGCTACGGCGCCTTCATCTACGACGTGGACTACGCCGAGTCCCAGGGCGGGGAGGAATGGTTCAACGCCGGTCACGATGCCGGCACCGGCCCCTACACCGTGAAGTCCTGGACCAAGGGCGGGGACCTGGTCCTCACCCGGTTCGAGGACTACTGGCGGGGCTGGGAAGGGAAGCACTTCTCCACCATCGTCTTCCGGACCATCGAAGAACCGGCGACGCGCCGGCAGGCCATCGAATCGGGCGACGCCGACTTCGTCAACCAGCTGCCCTATGACAGCCTGCAGGCCTTTGCCAACCACCCGCAGGTCGAGGTGGTCACGTCGCCCTCTTACCAGAACCTGGTGGCTCTGATCAACACCCAGAAGCTGAAGGATCGCAATGTGCGGGAAGCGCTGGCGTGGGCCTTCCCGTACGAGGCGGCCGTCGAGAAGGTGGCCGCGGGCTACGCCACCCAGGCCCGCGGCGTGGTGCCCGCCGGGCTGTGGGGCCACTCCGAGGACCTGCCCACCCGCCACCAGGACCTGGACCGGGCGCGGGAGCTCTTGCAGAAGGCGGGCGGCATCGACCACGAACTGCTGATCACCTACACCTCCAGCGACGACGCCCAGCGCCAGATCGCCGAGTTGTTCGCCTCCAACCTGCGGAACCTCGGCCTGCAGGTCGAGGTGCGGGGCATGCCCTGGGAGGCCCAGTGGGATCTGGCCAAGTCGCCCCAGCCCGAGCAGCGCCAGGACGTCCTGCTGTTCTACTGGTGGCCGGAATACGCGACGCCGGACACCTTCTTCCGGAGCATGTTCCACTCCGAGGACGAGATCGTGTTCAACCTGGCGTACTACAAGAACCCCGAGTTCGACGAGCTGATCGATCGGGCGGCCAAGCTGGCGGCCACGGACCGGGAACAGGCGGCAGCCCTCTACCGGCAGGCGGACGAGATCCTGTTCCGGGACGTGCCGGTCATCCCGGTCTATGACATCCAGTACGCCCGAGTGAAGAAGAAGTCCCTCAAGGGGTACGTGGACAACCCGGCCTATCCCAACGTGGTCTTCTGGTACGACGTGTATCGCGAGTAGCGGGTGGGTGGTGTCCGTGGCCCTGTGGCGATACGTGCTGCGGCGACTCGCCCTGTCGATGGCGGTGCTGGTGGGCGTGACCGTGATCACCTTCCTGGCGGCCCGGGTCATCCCGGCGGATCCCGCCGCCCGGTGGGTCGGCCCCCACGCCACCGCCGAGCAGATCGAGCGGGCGCGACAGGAGCTGGGGCTGGACCGGCCGCTGGTCGTCCAGTACGCGGATTACGTCGGCGGGCTGGTGCGGGGTGACTGGGGGGTCTCCGTCGTCACCCACCAGCCCGTGCTGGACGACCTCCTGGCCTACCTGCCGCCGACCCTGGAGCTGGTCGTGGCCAGCACCCTGATCGCCCTGGCCCTGGGCGTCCCGCTGGGCGTGCTGGGTGCCCGCTACCGGGACCGGTTGCCCGACCACCTGTCGCGGCTGGTGGCCATCGCCGGGGTCTCGATGCCCACCTTCTGGCTGGCCATGCTGCTGCAGCTCGTGTTCTTCCGGAATCTGGGCTGGTTGCCGCTGCAGGGCCGGCTGGACACCACCTTTCAGCTGCTGTACCCCGAGCCCGCCATCACGGGCTCCTACCTGCTGGACGGGCT
>QGUQ01000463.1 GCA_003242195.1 Bacillota bacterium
CGTCCTCCTCCACCAGCATTTAGCCGCTCGCCTTCACCGAGTCGTTCAGCAGGATCGGCCACTGCCCCATGCTCACGCCCCCTGCCGTTCCTCCGCGGCGGTCTCGGTGGGCCGGTCCTCGTACGGCGGAATCTTGCTCAGCACGAACTCCGCGTACGCCGCCGCCAGGATTTCCTCGCGCCACCGCTGCACCGTCCGCACGCTGACGGGCTCCTGGCTGCCGGCCACGATCCGGGCGACCTGCTTGTCGCTGTAGCCCTGCCAGTACGCCAGTTCCAGCACCCGCCGCAGCCGCAGGTCCAGCCGCTCGTACAGCCGTTCGATGGCCTGCTTCAGCTTCCGCAGCCGCTGGTATTCCCGGTCCCGCATGAGCTGGGCGGCCTGCCGGGGCGTCATGTCGTTGACGATGTTGAGCCCCGACATGCGGGGCGCCTCCCGCGACCAGGACGGCGGGGGCAGGTCGTAGCCGTACTGCTCGGCGATCTCCCGCATCAGCTCCGGGATGTGCGGGTAGAGCTGCAGGTCCGCCTCCAGCTGCTGCCGGTCCCGCCTCGTCAACGATGCACCCCCATTAGCTCCCTGATGGATGACCCTCAAGACGCACGTCCACGCCAGGCAGGCACACGATCACGGGCGTATCCACACCTGCACGCTCAAGGGCTTTCTCCGCCGCTCGGCGTAGCCGTGCACATTCCTCGTCCCGTAACGGCGCATCGACCTTGATCACCAGCACGTCCCCAGGCTTGGGCGACAGCTTGACAATCTCCGCCTCAATGTCCGCCATCTTCGCCACGCACGGCTCTTCATGGCGCTTCGTCATCCTCACCCGTCCCCTCGGCGTCCTGGTCGGCCCGCCCCCAGTCGAGGAACTTCACTTCCTCCGCCACGACCTCGATGGCCTTGCGGCGGTGTCCCCGCCGGTCCTCCCACGTCCTCGTCTGGATGCGGCCGTGCACGGCCACCAGGCGCCCCTTGGCCAGGTGCTTCGAGCACGACTCGGCCAGCCGCCGCCAGACGACGACGTCGATAAAGTCGGCCTCGCGCTCCCCGTCCTGGTTCGCAAAGGGCCGGTCGACGGCCAGCGTGAACCCGCCCACGGCCACGCCCTGGGGGGTATAGTTCAGCTCCGGGTCCCGCACAAGCCGGCCGATGAGCACGACGTGATTCACCGCTCCCGCCCCTCGTCCTTGGGCATCTTCACGACGACCATCTGGTGCTGCTCGTCCCACGCCGCCGGCAGGGGCACGCCAAAGGGCCAGCCGCGGCGCTGCAGCTCCCGCCGGACCCCCGTCGGCATCGACATGCGGAATCTGGGCGACCGCACACGGTAGTTGCGGCGCAGCTTCCACCCCTGCCCCGTCGGGCTCAGACGAAACGCCACCGCCTTTGCCGCAAGGCCGATCTCGACGGCCTTGCCCACCCACTCTTCCAGCTCGTCGATTCCACGGATCTGGATCACGGAGCCATCGAACCGCACCGTGGGCGTGGCCACGGTGACACGGCGCGAGCTAACCCACTCGAACGCACCCGGGTCGTAGGTCACCGTCACCTTGCCAGACTCCTTCATGATCCGTTCCTCCCAGCGCTTTTCGGCTTCCCGGCGCCGCTCCGCAACGCCGACTCCGCTTGCATCCAGGATGCTGACCGACGGGAAGGGGGACGGCCCCAGGACGTCAGCCAGCCGCCGTCTTGCCACGGTCCTGCCCCTCCCGGACGTCCTCGATCAGCCCGAGGAACGTGTAGATGGGCATGACGACAAGCCAGGGTTTCCTGTCCGCCTTGAGGGCGAGGGCATCGTGGGTTTCGAGCCACTGATAGAGGCGGCGGAAGCCGTCGGCCTCCCACTTTGACTGCCACAACAGCCCGAACGCCCTCACGTCGCCGCTGAACCCGCCGCCGGCGGCCCCGGACAGCGGCACCCGCTCGCCGCCGAGAAGCCGGGCGAGTTCCCGTTCACCCCGCCGGCCCTTTTCATAGGGCCGCTTACCGCCCCGCGCCATCGCCTTCACCCCACTAACCGCCGCTTTTCCAGGTCCCGAA
>QGUQ01000464.1 GCA_003242195.1 Bacillota bacterium
CGGTTATCGAGTTTTTGTACGGTTCCGGGGGCTCGGGAGATTTTTAAAGAGTGCGTTCCAGCAGTACCCACACGGTCGCCGCCAGGACCGCCCCCGCCGCCAGCAGGCCAAGGCGGTACGCCGGAATCGTGGCACCCGCCACGGTGAGCGAGCCGGCCAGCACGGGGGGCGGCGGCAGGGCCAGGGGCTCGGCCCCCCAGATCCAGCGGGCCACATCCTGGAACAAGTAAGCCAGGCCCAGTGTCAGCAGGACCTGTTCCAGCAGGCGACCGTGCAGGCGTCGCAACAGGCCCCGCTCCATCACAATGCCCAGGGCCGCGACCGCCAGGCCGCCGCCCAGCAGGGCGAGCCAGAAGTTGCCCGTCGCCCGGCTGAGGGAAATGCCCACGTAGGCACCCAGCATGTAGAAGGAGCCGGTGGCCAGGTTGACCAGCCGCATCATGCCGAAGATCACGGACAACCCCACGGCCACCAGAAACAGCAAGCACCCGTAGGAGATGCCAATGATCAGGCTCGGTACCAGGTCCGAGAGGCTCAAGGTTCCTCCCCCGCGTTCCCGCAGGGCGGCAGGGGCCGGGCAAACCCAGCCCGGCCCGGCCCCGCCTACCCGTGCCTTAGAAGTCGTCGCTCACGTTGGGGAACTGGTCGATCACGACGTTGCCCAGCGTACCATCCGGCAGCTTCTCCACCCGGCGGATGTAGACGGTGAACACGACGTTCTGGGTCTCGGGGTCGAACCGGAAGGGACCTGCCGGACCGACGAACTCCACCTTCTTCAACGCGGCCAGGAAGGCATCGGTATCCTCGACGTTGCCGTTGACTGCCTTGACAGCCTCGGTGATGACCCGTGCCGTCAGGTAGCCCTGATAGGCGAACTGATTGGGCACGGTACCGTACTTCTCGCGATACGCCTTGACGAACGCCTCGTTCTCCGGCGTCTCGATCAGCGGGCTGTAATGGAGAGAGGTCACGACGTCCAGGGCCGCGTCGCCGATTTCCTCGATGTACGCCTCGTCCACCATGTCCCCCACGCCGATGAGAGGCACCTTGTCCTTCAACCCGGAGAGGGCATATTGCTGGACGAAACGGATGGCATCCGTACCGGCGAAGAAGGCCCACACGGCATCGGCCGGCGTCTGCTGCAGCCGCTGCAGGTACGGTGCGAAGTCGTTGGTTCCCAGCGGCGGGTAGACCTCGTTGACGATCTGGCCGCCGGCCTTGGTGAAGTACTGCTTGAAGGCGTCGGCCTTCTCGTGCCCGGCGCTGTAGTCGGGCGCGATGACCGCAACCCTGCGGTAGCCTAGCTTCTCGTAGGCGTAGGTGCCCATGACGTGTTCATACTGGCCGTTGGCAAAGGAGGTACGGAAAATGTAGGGACTGCGCCGGTTGGGATCCCGGGTCAGGGAGGTCGCCCCGGCGTTGGCGATGATCAGGGGGATACGCTGGTTGTGGACGTAGTCGCGGATGGCGTCCGCCACGCCGCTGTGCACGATGCCTGCCAGCAGGTGGACCTTGTCCCGCTCCACCAGCTGCCGCGCCTTCGGCAGGCCCTGCTGCGGGTTGCCCTGGTCGTCTTCCTTCTTCAATTCCACCTTGCGGCCCGCAACCTCGTAGCCGATCTCTTCGAAGTACAGTTCCATACCCCGTGTGATGTTCTCGCCCAAGCTCGTGTAAACACCCGAGTAGGGCAACATGACGCCGATGCGGATGGGGCCCTGGGCCTGCCCGCCGTCACCCCCGGTGGTACCGGCGGGAGCCTGTCCCCCGCACGCGACCAGGAAGAGGGCGCTGGCCGTGAGCAACCCCACGACGGGGCGCAAGATGCGGCGCATCGTCTTCACGTCCCTTTCCTCCCGTCCTCGTCGGCATCGTTCAGTCGCCGGCGACCCGCTGCTGGGACCCCGTCGCCGGGTCGCCCTGGACCTGCGGCGTGCCATAGGTGTAGAAGGTGGGCGGCAGGTTGGGCCCGAACCAGATGCTGCTCTTCTCCAGGTCCGCCTCGTTGGCCACGTCCCACACGACCGTCTGCCAGTCGGGG
>QGUQ01000465.1 GCA_003242195.1 Bacillota bacterium
GCTTCCAGGTCACGACGGTGGAGAACGGCCGGGAGGCGGTGGAGGCCGCCCGCCGCCGGCCGCCGGACGTGGCCGTGATCGACGTCCGCATGCCGGTGCTGGACGGGATCGGGTGTGTCCAGGCCTTGCGCCGGGACCATCCCCGGCTCCCCATCCTCATGCTCACCAACTACGACGACGACCGTCTGGTGCGGGAATGCCTGGCGGCAGGTGCCGACGCCTACCTGCTCAAAGACATCGAACCGGAGGACCTGGCCAACGCCATCCGCCTGCTGGCCGCCGGAGGCGGGTTGATCCCGGGGGACCTGGCACAACGCCTGCTGGAGGACGACGGATCTTCGACCGGAGGGCCGCCTACGGCGGCGTCGGGGGCCCGGCCAGGCGCACTCCGGGTGGACGAACCCACCCCGCCTGGCCCAGGCGCCCCGGCGCCCGAATCCCTGACCCCGCGGCAACGTGAGGTTCTGGCGCTCCTGGCCCGTGGCTTGAGCAACCGGGAAATCGCCCGGCAGCTCTACCTGTCGGAAGGCACCGTGAAGAACGTGGTCAGCGAAATCTATGCCCGCCTCCACGTACGCGACCGCGTCCAAGCCGTCCTCAAGGCCCGGGGTCTCTTGGGAGACTTGCCCTGAACCGGCGCGCCGCCAGCATCGTTCACCGGGGCCGGAACGGGGCGTTCCGGCCCCGCCGGAGGGGGGAGCCCCATGCAAGAAAACCTCGACACCACCGCCTCCGGGTGCGAGGCAACCGGAAGCGAATTGCTGCACCACCTTCGCGCGGCGGGGATCGTGGATCCGGCATGCACGGAGGTGCGACCCCTTTCCGGAGGAACGGCCGGTCGTGCCTGGGTGGTCCTCGCCGGCGAGACGCCGCGGTACGTCATCAAGTACGGAGACGCGCGAGCTATCACGGCGGAGACGCTGTTCCTGGAAGCGGCCCGCAACCTGCCGCTGCTGCCCCGCGTGATCCACGCGGACCCTTCCCGGGGCTATTACGTGTACCGCTACCTGCCGGGCCGGCGGCTGCGCAGGATGCCGGACAAGGCCCGTATCATGGCCCGGCTGGTGGATGAACTCATCAGCCGTTATCCGCCCGCCGCCCGCTGCTGCGGCTGGGGGCCGGTGACCGGCCCGCGCTGGCCCAACTGGCCCGATTTCCTCGGCGCGCGCGTTGAGGAGGCCGCCGCCCTCCTCGGTGACATCCTTCCCCCAGATGACACGGCCCTGGCCAGCGCCCTGGCCGCCGTCCCCATGCCCGGTGGTGGACCGGGCGACGGGCCCAAGCTCCTCCACGGCGACCTGGGCATCCACAACCTGCTGTTCACAGCGGACGAAGAGTGGAAGAGCGAAGCAGATGGTCGGGCACCGGCAACGGCGGCAGCGGAGTTGAGCGGGGTGATCGACCCCGAGCCGTTGGTGGGGCCGCCCCTCTACGACCTGCTGTTCGCCTTCTTCTCGTCACCCGACGGCCTGGAGCCGGACGCCTTGTATGCGGCAGCCCGTCGGCTACTGGGGCCCGACCGCGTCCATCGCGCCCGGCTCCTGGCCCACGCGCTCCCCGTCCTTTTCTGCCGGATCGCCACCTGCCGGATCCACCATCCCGACGATCTGCCGGACTACCTGGCGGCGTGGCGGCGATTTCGGGCTTTGGACCGGTCGCGGACATGACGAAGCCGCCCCGCATCGCGCGGGGCGGCTTCTGATCGTCGCCAAAGGGCTGAGCTGGTGGCCGGATTCGAACCGGCGACCTGCGCATTACGAGTGCGCTGCTCTGCCTGCTGAGCTACACCAGCATCGGGCCGATCCTGTGCCCGTACCCTGCATGGAACGGCAAGGCGCCAGCTCGCAGATGCGGCGCAACCCTAATTCTATGCAGGCGCCGGCGGGCCGTCAAGCCTGCGCCCTCCGGCGTCCGCGGCCTAGTGGCGGGCCGCCGCCGGGGGCGTCTCCCTCCTGCTCCTCGGGCCCTGCCGCCCCCCCCCACGGGCGCGACCGCGGGGGGCGCCCCCCCCGCTCACCCAGCACGCTCCCCCGCCG
>QGUQ01000466.1 GCA_003242195.1 Bacillota bacterium
GAGGACGCCCACGGGCTGCTGGTGCCCGGCGGGTTCGGTTATCGCGGCGTGGAGGGCAAGATCGCGGCCATCCGCTACGCGCGGGAGAGCGGGTTGCCCTTTTTCGGGATCTGTCTCGGCCTGCAGTGTGCCGTCATCGAGTTCGCCCGCAACGTGCTCGGCCTTGAGGGTGCCCACAGCACCGAGTTCGATCCCGAGACGCCCCACCCCGTCATCGATCTGATGGCCGAACAGAAGAAGATCACCAACCTGGGAGGCACCATGCGGCTGGGGCGCTACCAGTGCCGCCTGGAGCCCGGCTCCCGGGCGTGGGAGATCTACGGGCGTAGTGAGGTGATCTACGAGCGGCATCGTCACCGGTATGAGGTGAACAACCGCTATCGCCAGCAGTTGAACGATGCCGGACTGCGGACCACCGGCGTGTGGCCCGATGGCGATCTCGTCGAGCTCGTGGAACTGGAGGGGCATCCCTGGTTCATCGGCACCCAGTTCCACCCGGAGTTGCGTTCCCGGCCCAACAGGCCACACCCCCTCTTTGCCGACTTCATCCGGGCAGCGGCCGAACGAGCCGGGATTTGCACGTCCCGAGCGGCGGCCCGGGGCTGAGGCGTGCCGGCCGAGAGGGGACGGCCGTTGTAAGCCGAATCACGTGAAGTCAGGCGGGCCTGGCGCCCGCTGGGGTTCGCCAGGCCCGCCGATGCTGCCCGCGGCGGGGGAGGGGCTACATCCGTGGATCGGAGTCCGAAACGTTGGATCGTCATCGGGTTGTTGGCCCTCGTGATCCTATCGGGGGTCGCGCTGATCTGGCCGGGGCAGCCGGGTGGGCGGGGCGGTCGGCCGGGGGCTGGCAACCTGATTGCGGTGTTATCCATCGACGGGCCCATCGCCGCCAGTACCGGTGCGGAGGGGCTGTTCGAGACCGTAGCAGGGGCCGACGAGATCATCGAACAGTTGCAGACGGCCCGGGACGACCCGGCCATCCGGGCCGTGGTCATCCGGATGAATACGCCCGGTGGCAGCCCGGCCGCTTCCCAGGAGATCGGCGAGGCGGTGCGTCGCTTGCGCGAGGCGGGCAAGCCGGTGGTGGTCTACATCGGTGACGTGGCTGCTTCGGGCGGTTACTGGATCGCTGCTACGGCCGACCGCATCGTTGCCAACCCCGCGTCCCTCACCGGCAGCATCGGCGTCATCATGGAAATCACCCACGTCGAGGACCTCTACGAGAAGTTGGGCATCGAGGTCGAAACCATCAAGAGCGGTCCCTACAAGGACATCGGTTCTCCCACGCGCCCGTTGACCGAGGAAGAGCGGCGGCTCTTGCAAGAAATGGTGAACGATGTCTACCAGCAGTTCGTGGACGTGGTCGCCCAGGGGCGCCGGCTGCCCCGCCAACAGGTGCTGGCCCTGGCGGACGGCCGCGTGATGACGGGTCGCCAGGCCAAGGAAGCCGGCCTGGTGGATGAATTGGGAACCTTTGAGGACGCTGTCCGGGTGGCGGCCTCGCTGGCGCGCCTCGAGACCTACGAGCTGAGGGATCTCAGGGAGCCCCACCCGTTACGGGACTTCCTCCGCTTGCTGGGCGGTGCGCGCTGGCCGGCCGCCACGCTGCTGCAGGACCAGCGGGACCTGAAGCTGGTGCGGTGGGAGCTGTTCCGGTTCCTGCCACGGTGATGGCGGCCCGGTCGGGAAGGGAGGGGAGGGCGTGACGAAGGAAGCGGGCGAGAGGCAGGAACCCCCGGTCGGGGCCGGGCCCGTCGGGCCCGAGCCGGATCCCCGTGCCGACGCGCCGGGGGTGGGAACCGGTGAACCGGAGCGGCCCGGCGCTGGGGATTCCGGTGACGGCGTGGCTCCGCCACCGACGGCCGGCGAACGGCCGCCGCTGGGGGTCATCGACTGGATTTACGGTGTGCTGTTCCGGCCATGGGAGACCATGGAGAGACTGGCTGACGGCGGGCGGCCACCCCTTGCCCTGGCAGCCGGCGTCGTCAGCTTTGTCATGATCGTCGTCAGCCTGGACGCGATGGCGGAAG
>QGUQ01000467.1 GCA_003242195.1 Bacillota bacterium
AGAAGGGCTACGGTTTCATCACGCGGGACGACGGTCAGGGTGACGTGTTCGTCCACTTCTCCGCGATCGTCGGCACCGGTTACCGGACCCTGGAAGAAGGGCAGAAGGTCACCTTCGACATCGTCGAAGGCGAAAAGGGCCCGAAGGCACAGAACGTTGTCGTCCTTTGAGCCCGACCGGAATCCGGAACCGAATGGGAGGCGCCGCGCTGGGCGGCGTCTTCTTGTTCCTGGACCCGCGCTACACCGCTGTCTTTACCCGCTTGCCCCGGGGCGAACCCGTGAAAGGAGCCCCGGGCTTGACGGAAGCTACGACCGGTTGAGCCGGCGTCGGCCCATGGCTAACTTGAGGGGGGACGATGGCCTCAGCGCCCAACGACGCGGCCGATGGCCGCGACCCAGGAGGTGAGGGCCGGTGGCAAGGACTCGCCTCGCCAACCCGCGATGGGTGATGGCCCTGTTTGTCGCACTGGCGCTGCTGGCGGCGTGGGCCCGGGCGGTGGCGGCCCACGCCAGCCTGGAGCGCAGCTTCCCGGCCGAGGGGGCCGTACTCGAAGAACCACCGGACCGGGTGGAACTGGTCTTCTCGGAGCCCGTGGAAGCCGCCGTCAGCAAGGTGACCCTGGAGCGAGTGGGCGGCGAGCCCGTGGAACTGGGGGACCTGGAGAGCGAGGGCAACACCCTCCGCGCCGCCGTGACCGGCAAGCTGGAACCGGGCGAGTACGCCCTGAACTACCGGGTGCTGTCGGCGGACGGTCACCCCGTAGAGGGGAAAGTGTCCTTCCAGGTGGCCGCTCCAGGTCCCGGCACGCCGGGAGAGGAACAAGACGCGACGCAGCCGGACAGCACGACGCCCCCGCAGACGCCGGGGCAGGGCGGTGACGCGCGGGCCGAGGAGGAGCGCGGCGACGCGAACCGGGGCGCCTCGTGGCCGTGGATCCTGGGCGGCGCCGCCGTGCTGGCCGCCGCGCTGCTTGCCCGGGGCAGGCGCCGCTAGGCGCGCGAGCAACCTGGCCCCCATTGAAGGCGCGGGGCGGTCACCGGGAATCCGGCAGGCAGTCCCCGCGCTCGCCATTGTCAGGTGACCGGCCCGCGGCGGGGCGCATGGGGAGGAGACGCCTTTCGTGACGGAGCTGATCGCGGGCCTTCTGCGTTTCGTCTCCCTGGCGGGCCTTGTGATCCTGGCGGGACCCGTGATCTTCGACGGCTGGGTCGTCACCGACCCCGCCTGGCGGCGTGAGCTCAAGGACCGGAGCCGCCGCCTCATGCAGGTGGGGGGAGTGATCCTGCTGGGTGCTGCCCTGGCCGAGGGCCTGTGGACGGTCTGGCGGGTCACGGGCCCGGACCTCGGCGGAATGGGCCGCTATTTCCTGCTCACCCGCGCCGGTCGCGGCGGGCTCTTGCGAGCGGCCGTGGGCCTGCTGGCGGCGCTGGGGGCCGGCCGAGGCTGGCCGCGGGGCGGGCCGTGGCCGGGTCCCTGGTCGGTGGTGGTCCTGGCAGGTTCCCTCGCCTTCGCCTGGAACAGCCATGCCGGCGTCCAGGGGCCGCTCGCGGTGGCCGGCGACTTCGTCCACATCACGGCTGCCGCCCTGTGGGTCGGCGGGCTGTGGCGCTTTGCTCTCATCCCGTGGAACCGGGTGCCGGTCGCGGACGTGGCGGCGGCCGTGCGGCGGTTCTCCACCCTGGGCGCGCTGTCCGTGCTGAGCCTGAGCGGCACCGGCGTCCTGGCGGCCTACCGCAATGTCTACGGCGCCGAGGCGCTGGCGCGCAGTCCCTATGGGCAGGCGCTGGCGGTCAAGCTGGCCGTCATCGGGGTGCTCCTCGGCATCGCCGCCGTCAACCGTTTCGTCCTGTCCCCCGTCCTCGAGCGCCTGGCGGGGGATGCGGGTAGTGCCAGCGGGGATCCAGGCGCCGGCGCGGCGGGCGAAACCGTAGGGGACGGCGGTGGGGAAGTGACGGGAATGCCTCCTGCAAGCCGGGGTCCCGTGGATGCCCTGCGTCGCTGGGTGCGGGCGGAGGCCGCCGTGGGC
>QGUQ01000468.1 GCA_003242195.1 Bacillota bacterium
GGGAAAAGTTGTTTTCTCCAGAGTTCCTTGGGGGGTTTTTCCGCCCGCTGGGCAAGGCCATCCCTTCGGACGCCATCGAGCGGTGCGCGGTGGGGGAGTTCCAGGAGCCCGAGGAAGGGCGGGTCTACACGGCCGGCGCGGACTTCGGCCGCTATGAAGATGACAGCGTGTTATGGGTGGGAGACCCGTTTACCAGAGAGTTGGTCCACGTCGAAGAGGTCCGGCCCGGGGCGTCCATCGAGTATGTGGCCCAGCGGTTCGCCGAGGCCCTGCGGCGGTACAATCACGCGATGGTGTGGGCCGACGCCACGGCCCTGGGGGAGGCCTACCTGGAGGCCTTCCGGCGCGAGGGCGTGGCAGTGAAGCCCGTCAAGTTCTCGGCGCAGACGAAGCAGCAGATGGTCGAGTGGATGATCGCCCTCATCGAGCGCGGGGCCATCCGGTTTCCGAACCACCCGAAGCTCATCGAGCAGCTGGAAGAGCTGGAGTATGCGATGCAGCCGTCCGGTTACGTCCGCTACACGCACCCGCGGCGGGGCCATGACGACCACGTCATGGCCCTTGCCCTTTGGTGCCAGAGCGTGCAGCGGGCGCGGCCGCAGGTCGAGATGATCGAGGTGTGAGCCGTGGGGGTCAAGGAGCGGGTCTGGAGCTGGATCCTCAAGCGGGCGCCGGTGCCGCTCATCGCTTCGGCCATCGGCGGGGAAATGCCCGCGGCGCCCATCTCCCGGCAGGCCCTGGAGGCCTACCGGGGCTGGGTCTACGCGGCGGTGCGCAAGGTGGCCCTGTCGGCGGCCATGGTGGACATCAAGCTCTACCGCTCCCGGAAGGATCGGCGGGGCCGGGACATCGACGAGCCGGTGTGGGACCACCCGCTGGTGGACCTCATCGAGCGCCCAAACCCGCACCAGACCCGCTTCGAGTTCAAGTTCCTGACCTTCGCCTGGCTGGAGCTGACGGGCGAGGCCTACTGGGTGAAGGTGTTCGCCGGCGAGCCCCGCCGGCCCAAGGAACTGTGGCCCTTGCGGCCCGACCGGGTGCGCATCGCCGTGGGGGACGACGGCACCATCAAGGGCTACGTCTACTACGCCGAGAACGGTACGCAGGTGCCCTTCGAGCCGGAGGAAATCGTGCCGTTCCGCCTGCCGAACCCGGCGCGGCTGTATCGGGGCATGGGCATTGTCGAGGCGGCGGCCACGGCCATTGACACCGACTACTACGCGGCCGACTGGCACAAGGCGTTTTACAAGCACGGCACCGTCCTGGGCGGCGTGCTGGAGACCGACCAGTTTCTGCCCCAGGGCGAGCTGGACCGCATCAAGCAGGAGTTCGCCGAGAAGTACTCGGGCGCCAAAGGGGCCGGCAAGATCCCGGTCCTGACCGGCGGCCTGCGCTGGAAGGACACGGCGCAGAAGATTGTCGACATGCAGCTCATCGAGGGCCGCCGGTTCAACCGCGACGAGATCCTGTCGGCGGCCGGCATCAGCCAGGCCGTCCTCGGCATCATGGAGGACGTCAACCGGGCCAACGCCGAGGGCGCCATCTTCCTGCTGATGGCTACGGAGATCGCCCCGCGGCTGCAGCTGTTCGACGAGGCGCTGAACGCCCACCTGGTGCCCGACTTCGGCGACGAGGGCCTGTGGTTCAAGCACGACGACCCGGTGCCCGAAAACCGCGAGATCCGGGCCAAGGAGCTGGAGCTTCTATCGGCCCGGGGCGCGCTGCTGTTGAACGAGCTGCGCGAAGAGTACGGCTTCCAGCCCGACCCGCGGTTCGACATCGCCCTGGCGCCGCTGAACCTGGGGCCGCTGGGCTCGGCGCCGGAGCAGGGCGACAAGGGCCTCAAGGGCTTCAGCCTGGCCAAGGCCATCAACCTGCGTACGGAAGAGCAGAAGGCGGCCTACTGGCGCAGCGTCGAGCGGCGCCGGGAGCGGTGGAAGGCGAAAATCGCCGAGATGGTCGAGCGCCGCTTCCGGGAGGAACGGGCGGCGGTCCTGGCCGCCGTGCGGAAGGCCACGCC
>QGUQ01000469.1 GCA_003242195.1 Bacillota bacterium
CTCGCGGACCTCCTCCGCCGCCTGCCTCCGCGCCTGCTCCAGCTCCCAGTGGTGCCACCGCCGGCTCACCCACGGCGCCTGCTCCGGCTCCACCGTCTGGACCCGCACCGTGCCCATGGGCCCGGCACGCAACACCAGACCGTTGGCCCTCTCCCACTCCGCCGCCACCGCTGCCGCCTCCCTCAGCGCAGATAATGCCGCAGCGCCACGTCCAGCCGATTGTGCCCGAGTGCCCTCGAGACAGCCAGCGCGGCCGCCCGATCGTAACTCCCCGGTTCCAGCCGGCCGTGCTTTGCCGGCAACACACGCCCCCCGGTCAGCTCGCGGTAGAGCATCCGCGCGTACTGCCGCCGATAGGCGTGGACGTCCATGTACGACGGCACGTAGCTGAAGATCCGCTCCGCCGGGTCCCGGCCGGCAATCACCCGCAACACGGCATCCTCTTTGCCCCGCAGCACCGGTACGTCGCGCTCCCGCCCGCCCTTGCCGTGGCGCACGTGGACGATGAGCCGACCCGCCTCCCACCGCACGTCGCCGACCCGCACGGATTCGAGCTCCCGCCGACGCAGCCCCGTGGCCTGCGCCACCGCCGCCAGGTCCCGCCACTTGCCGGCCCTGAGCTCCTTTGCGAAGCGCCGGTCGTTCGCAGTCTGGAACCTCGAGCGCACGATCTCCTCCCGCCGGCGTGGGGCGATCTCCACGTCGGCGCCCAGCTTCCGCGCCTGCGACCCTAAGACCGGCTCAAAAAACAAGCGGAGCGCCGACCGTGCCGTCTTCAAAGTGCTCGGTCGCCACTCCGCCTGCTTGGCGCGCAGATAGCTTGCGACGAGCTCCGGCGCCCGGGCGTCGATCTCCCGCAAGGCGCGCAACCCACGCTTAGCCCGCGCCCACTTCACGAAGGCCAGGACCTGCTGCTTGTACGTATCCGCTGTCGCCCAACTGTGGATCCGGCCCGTGCTCGGCGGCAGCCCGCCCCCCGCGGCCTGCTCCTGCTTGCACGCGTGCCGCGAGACGCCAAAGGCCTTAAGATGGTCCAGGCGCCGCAACGCGGCCCGGACCACCGATTCGCGGCCCATGTTGGTCACCCGTTGAACCACACACCCGATCTCGCCGGGACGTCGGTCCCGACTCCAGCCGCTGGGGCGCCTGGTCGACGGGCACCGCTATGGCGGCTCACCCCCGGCGCCGCTTCGGCGGCGCCGGCCGGCTCTCCCCGCACTCCGGCAGGCCGCGGCCGGCGTACCGACCGCACTCCGTACGCCCGTTTGGCCTGCCTTCCACCGCCGGCAGCGACGATTTTCGGAGCCGACCCCCTCCAACGGGAGGTCTTGCCGGGCCGGGTCCGGGCGGTGTCGTGCCGAGCGTACTGCATCCGATTTCCGATGCCCAACGGGGCCGCTATCGTCGGATGTCGTACGCCCGCGCCGCGCCGCTGTTTATCCGTCACTAATCGTGCCGGATAACCGCGGCGCGGCGGCTGCCTGGCGATGCGACGATCTCTGCGGACAGCGTACCCCAAATCGGGGGAGCCCGTCCATCCCCACCGCCGGCACCCTGGCCGTGGTGCCGGCGCTGCACCCCCCGCCCGGCCACCGCGAGCCCGCCCGCCCGATCCCAGACCCTGCGCCCCGGGTGGACGGCAGCCCGAATCCCCATCGCAACAGGCTCCGGACGACCAGCAGGGGGGCCCGGGCCTTCGGCCCGGGCCCCCCTGCTGCCTCCGCCGCCTACGGCGGCGGAGGACTCCGGCCCCCATCACCCGGGTGCAACGTCTACGACGGCGACGGCTCGCCGTGACGACCGGGCTGCAGACCCCGCCACCGGCCACGACTGCGGCCGCGGCATGGCCGGCCCCCGATCCGGCCCCGCCGGCCGGCCCGGCCGGCTGGATCATCCGGCGGCCGGGCCCCCCCGGCAAGGCACGCTGCCCGCCCCGGCCTTCACCGGCCGGCCCCGCCGCCGCGACCGGGCACTCAGCCGGGCCGCACGAACCCACCGCCGCCCGCCTACGCCCTGTCCC
>QGUQ01000470.1 GCA_003242195.1 Bacillota bacterium
GGACGTACCTGTCCAGGTTGGTGCGGGGCGACCTGGGGGTTTCGGCCCGGACCCAGCAGCCGGTGCTGCACGAGATCCTGGCCCGGTTGCCCTACACCCTGGAACTGGCGGTGGGGAGCGGGGCCCTGGC
This sequence comes from Bacillota bacterium, assembly GCA_003242195.1. Lineage (GTDB taxonomy): Bacteria > Bacillota > Sulfobacillia > Thermaerobacterales > Thermaerobacteraceae > ZC4RG37. Next base: position 131 of record QGUQ01000470.1, read on the forward strand.
GACGGTGACGGGGGTGGCGGCGGGCGTGGTCGCCGCCACCCGCCGCTACTCCGTATTCGACTACATGGCCTCCTTCGGTACCTTGCTGGGTGTTTCCATGCCCGTGTACTGGCTGGGCATCCTGCTCATCGTGCTCTTCGCCGTGCGGCTGCAGTGGCTGCCCGCCGCCGGCGCGGAGGAACCGGGAAGCATCGTGCTGCCCGCCCTGACGCTAACCGCCTACACGGTGGCGCTGGTGGCGCGCATGACGCGGGCCACCATGTTCGAGGTCCTGGAGCAGGACTACGTGCGCACCGCGTGGGCCAAGGGGTTGCCGCGGCGGCGTATCATCTACCGGCACGCCCTGCGCAACGCCCTGGTCCCCATCATCACCGTCGTGGCGCTGCAGTTCGGGGCCCTGCTGGGTGGCGCGGTGCTGACGGAGTCGGTGTTCGCCTGGCCGGGCATCGGCTTGCTCCTGGTGGACTCCATCTTCGCCCGGGACTTTCCCATGGTGCAGGGCATCGTCCTGGTGTACTCGGCCTTGATCATCTTGCTCAATCTCGGGGTGGATCTGCTCTATGCCTACGTTGACCCGCGCATCCGCTACAGCTGAGGTCGAGGCGCAGGCGGGGCCCGCCAGCCGGGAGCGGGGACGGCAAGCGGAGTTCTGGCGGCGCTTTCGCCGGAACAAGCCGGCCGTGGTGGGGTTGGTCATCGTGTTGCTGCTCACGGCCCTGGCGATCCTGGCACCGGTTCTGACCCCCCACGACCCGCAGGAACAGAATCTTTCGGCGGTGTTCCAGCCGCCCTCGCGGGAGCACCCGCTGGGCACCGATCACCTGGGGCGGGACATCGCCGCCCGGCTGCTCTATGGAGCGCGGTACTCGCTGACCATCGGCGCGCTGGCGGTAGGCATCGGCCTGGTCGTGGGCATCCCCCTGGGCGTGGTCTCCGGGTACTACGGCGGGTTCGTCGATCTGGTGATCCAGCGCATCACGGACATCCTGCTGTCCTTCCCGACCTTCCTCCTGGCCCTGTCCCTGGTGGCGGCGCTGGGGGTTGGCATCCAGAACGCAGTCCTGGCCGTAGGCATCGGAACCGTGCCCGCCTTTGTCCGGCTGGTACGGGGCGTGGTGCTGGTGGTGCGGGAGCAGCCCTACGTGGAGGCCGCCCGATCCCTGGGGTTCAGCGACGGGCGGATCATCTTCCGGCACATCCTGGTGAACTCCCTGCCGCCCGTCATCGTGCAGGCCACCTTGAGCATGGGGTCGACCATTCTCGTCGCCGCCGGCTTGGGGTTCCTGGGCCTGGGCGTGCCGCCGGGCACCCCGGAGTGGGGGGCGATGCTGGGCGAGGGCCGGCAGTACATCTTCAGCGCCTCCCACCTGGCGACGATCCCGGGCGTGGCCATCTTCCTGGCGGTGCTCGCCTTCAACCTGGTGGGTGACGGGCTGCGCGACGCGCTGGATCCGCGCCTGCGGAACGCCAAGGCCTCCTGAGGTCCCTGGCTCGACGGCGGCGATCGCCGGCGATCGCCGCCGGTGCCGACGGCCGGCGGTAGGTGGCGAGGTAGCCGCAAAGGCAGTATGCCGGGCTCGGGATGGGCCACGGGAAGCCATAGGCTTACCGTGGCCACGCTGTCGCGGGCTGGTTGCAGGGAGCGTGAAAGTCTTATGAAGTCCGATTACCTGGTGGAGATCCGGGGCTTGCGCACGAGCTTTCATACGGAAGAGGGGCCCGTACCCGTCGTCAACGGGGTCGATCTCACCATCCGCCGCGGGGAGACCCTGGCGGTAGTGGGGGAGTCGGGCTGCGGCAAGAGCGTGACGGCGCTCTCCATCATGCGCCTGATCCCCTCGCCGCCGGGCCGCATCGAGGCGGGCGAGATCCTCTTCGA
>QGUQ01000085.1 GCA_003242195.1 Bacillota bacterium
GGGGTTTTGCCCCCGCAACCCCGCCATATTGGCGGGGTCCGTTCCCCCCACCCCGGGGCCTGCGGGGCCCCTGCCCGGCGGCGCCCCCCCGCCCGCACCGGCCGGTTCTTCCGGCAGCCGGCCCGTCCAGTCCAGCAGGCGCACGTCCCCGCTGGAGGCCGCGCGGGCGCCACCGTACCGCGCTACCACCTCGGCGACGCCTTCCGCCAGCGCGCGCTCCGACTCGATGCGGTAGGCGTTGGGTTCGGCATAGCGAACCAGCGTGGGCAGAACCTTGGTCACTTCCTCCCGGATGGCCAGGGCCAGCCGGGTCGTCTCCTCGTAGGGATCCGACAGCAAGTGGACGATCATGTCGCGCAGCGCGCGCCCGTTCCCCACCATGCCCAGGTTCGTGTGCACGGCCAGGGTCAGGGCGTAGCGGGCATCCTCGAAGGCCAGCTTCTCCAGGCGCGACCGGCGGGCGCGCTCGCTTTCGCCCTCGCGGGGTGGCTCCGTGCGTTCCAGGTGGCGGACCAGCCCTTCGAAGAGCTGCAGGTAGGCATCGTACGTGACGTCCTGAACTGCGTGAAACCGCTCCAGCAGCGCGGGGTCGCCGGCGGCCTCCAGCTCGGGCGGGACCACGTAGGCACCCCGCCGCGGCATCTGGTAGCGCTGGCTGTACTCGATGAAGGACAGCCAGGGGTTGGCCGTTTCCAGGCGCGCGCTGGCCAGCCGCGAGATGCGCTCGATGCCCACGGCCGCCTTGGCCAGCTCCGCCACCGAGGCGTGGCCGTAGCCCACCACCCATTTCTCGTGGAACTGGCGCGCCTTCTCGGCGGCGAAGGCATAGACCCCGTCGGGTTCCCGCTGTTGGGCCGGCGACGCCGGCCCCTCCGCCAGCGCCAGTTCGGGGTCCTCCAGCAACCGCAACAGGTTCTCCCGGAAACTGCGGGGGCTGCGGCTGACGTAGGCGAAGATCACCGCGATGACTTCCTCGGGCAGGTTATAAATCACGTAGACGTCGCGGTCGAGGTTGCTCACATGCCGGGCGAGCAGGGCGCGCTGCTCGGGCGTGAAGGTGCTCTGCGGTGCTGCGGGTTGCCGGCCCACGGGGTCCACCCCCAACGCCAGCCGGCGGCACGGGTCCGCGGGGTGCCGCCGGCTGATGCTCTGCCAGGCAAAAAGGTACTACATCGGCGGCCGTGATGGGGACGGTTCTTCCCCAGCGGGCCAGAGCACGGGCGAAGAACCTGGCTGGCGGGCCACCCCGCCGCCGTTCGACATATTTCCCGGGGAATGGCCGTGCATCGCCTTCCCGAGCGCGCTGCGCCTCGACACCGCCGACAGGAATCGTCGACCCCGGCCGCGAAGGACTGGGCCATGACCGGAGCCATGGCGGCACATGTCTTCGAGCTGTACACCCTGGGGTTCTTGGTTCGTGACGGGCGCGTGCTCCTACTGGAACGCCGCAAGCCACCCAACGCCGGCCGCTGGAACGCTCCCGGCGGGAAGCTGGAGGCTGGCGAGGACCCCGTGGCCGGCATCGTGCGGGAGTTCGCGGAGGAGACGGGCCTACGGCTCATCGATCCCCGTCTCCGTTGCATTCTCCAGTTCCACGAACTTCACGGAGCCTGGCGGCCCCAGATGATCTTCACCTTCCTGGCCGAGAAGGCGGAGGGCACGCTGACGCCCTCCACAGAGGGGCGGCTGGCCTGGTGGCCGCTGGAGCAGGTGGGCCGGGACGAACGCGTGGTCAGCAACATCCCCCTGTTCCTCCCGCCCATGCTGGAGTCGCGGCCGCCTTTCGTGTTCATCGCCGCCTACGAGGGCGAGACGCTGCGTGAGTACCGCATTGCGCCCCTCCTGGAGGCAAGCCCTGCTCCCGGTAGCGGGCGGCGCCCTGCCCACCACTTGCCCTGAGGTCCCGCTGCGGGTGGTGCCGGAACGGGCGTCCCCAACGATCCGCGCGGCGACCATGGGCTCCTCGTGCCGGTCCGTTCCCCGGCCAGCCGGGGGTTGACGTCTCCCGTATCCGATGTCCGGCCGGGCGGCGGCTTCCCTTCTTCCCCACTCAACCCCTGGCGGCACGGGTCGCCTGCGGCCGGTTGCGTACGGGCGAACCTCACCACCGAACGGCGGGCGGCCGGCCTGTTCCGGCACAGGCGACGGCCTGGGCCGGCGCCGAAGGGAGGGGATAAGTATGGCACGGCGGTGAGGTGGCATTGGCGGCGGGGCGAACCCGTCCAAGGGGATTGGAGGGCACCGACCTTGGATGCATACCGTATCGTGTTGGTCGACGGCGAGTGTTCCCTATGTAGCGGCACAGTGCGGTGGGTGGCGCGCCACGATCGGGAAGGGCGGTTTCGGTTTGCCACCCTACAGTCAGAGATCGGCAGGGAGCTTGCGATCAAGTGTGGCTGTGGACATGGACCCATGAGCTCGCTGGTACTGATGGAAGGACGGCATTGCCACACAAAGTCTACTGCGGCACTTCGGATTCTTGGCGAGCTCGGTGTCCCGTGGAAAATCATCGCGACCCTACTGATGCTCATTCCGCGTTTCATTCGTGATTGGATGTACGATTGCATCGCCAGAAACCGGTACCGTTTTGGGAACACCAAGATATGCGACACCATGCCACTTCACGAAAGGTGGCGGTTCCTCGACCTGCCGTAGGGTAAGCGCTCGCAGCCACTGGCCGGGAGGGGCCGAAGCTCGAGCCTATCCACTGCCACCGCCTCGGACGGCTCAGCCCCGCGCAGCTCCACGTTGACCCACCCATCAGCCCAACAGCTTGTCGAGGCCTCCTTGCCAAGTACGTGCTCCATTTCCCTCAAGAACACGCGATCCTACGCCCACGCGACCGCCAGGCATGCCGCCTCCTTTGCCCTCGGGCCGGCTGCCTCATCGAATCAGGACCCCGATGACCGTCAGGACGCTTGCCACCACGGAAACGTAGCTGGCAAGCCAAACGTACCGGTTCTCGTCCGGACGGAAGAGCATGATAATCGCGATGACCACCATACACAGCGGTGGGACGGTAGACGCGAACATGAACGGGTGGTTCACCGATTCGGGCCGTAGCGTCTGGCGGAAGGCGTTAGCCGCAATTGAACACGCACCGGCAGCGCCCATTGCCTTGGCACCGGGCTTGACGTTGGGCAGATTGCGAGCCAGGACACAAAGCGTTAACGCGATGGCCGCCAGGATCCATGAATGGGTCGCTAACTCCCGGGCGAGGTACGGATTCGCCACCCTGGTATGCCACCTTTCAGCCGGTGTTCCCCCACCCCATCGACCATGGGATCGCTCCGTTCCTCGAGCTGCTCCCGAGCCGATCCGGATGGGCGCTGCCAGAGTCCATGAGCTGGCGGGCGACCGAGCCACTGCCTGCGGTGATCGTCAGAGCCGCCGGGCGTAGATCAGGCTGCGGATGACCGCGACGGCCACCGGTAGGACCTGAGCGGCCAGGAGCCAGGCGTTTGCGACTTGCTCGCTCAGCCGGTCCCCGACAAACCACAAGGGCAACAAGCCCGCATGGGTCAAGCAGCCAGCCCGCAACAGCTCCTTGCCGGCGTAGCGGTTGGCAGCGTACCAGAGTTCTTCGGACCGGCACAGCTTGGGGATGCGAAATCCGTACACGCCATTGGGTGGTACGTGGCCCTGGATCAGCGGTACCGCCAGAATGATCATCAGGAAGGCACTCCAGTGCAGTAGGATCAGCAACGCGCGGAGTTCCCACTCGTTCACGGCTCGCCCCGCTCCCCCACCGCCCGCGCCGTCCGTTGGCGCCACGTGGTTAATGCAGTTGAGCCTCCCATGCAGGCGTGCCCACTGCCTTCCGCTGTCGAGTCAGCACGTTGTCACAACAGGGATCACCCACAAGGCAGCAGGAACACTCTGGTCGTATATCCTTATGCTGTCTGGAATGATACACCTGCCCCTGGGCGCTGCCCTGGGTCCGATCGACGAGGGTGTCTTCGGGTGTCTTGGGTCCTACTCAGCTGTGACCCAACCGGCATCAGGGGTGGACGGCGCGCACGGTGGTGAGACCATTTCCAGAGAAGCGCAGGGTGGAACCGCAGGTGCCCGCAGGATGAATTGGAGCACGGCGCTGATTTGGCGTGGATGGGCGCTTCTAGTCCTCTGTGCCTTTGCCGTTCTCGTGGACATGCTCGGATGGAACCCCTGGTTAGCGGTTGTTCCACTCCTCGCGCTTCCCGCTTTTTGTGCCTACATCAAGCAACCCAACGACGAGCCGCCACTCCAGGCAACGCAGTATTATCGTCTCGCACCCACTCTGTTTGTCGGCCTACTGGTGGTGCAGTGGGTATTAAAGCGCCAGGTGAATCCGGCCTATGCCATGGGCATGGCGTCCCTCATCCCCGGTCTGGGTCTGATCGCCACGGGGATCCGGTTGCGAACCAGGAGGCAATAAGCATGACGAGGATTGCATGGGCTGGTGTGGTTTCCATCGTAGACCACTCCTGCATACGGCAAGACAGTCATGACCCGGTCGCTTCCGAGTTAGCGCCGCGCCACCACCAACGTGTCCGCGATCATGTCGTGCCCTGGGCCGGCTGTTCCGCTTGCTGGACCGCCCAAAGGCCATGCGTTCTCCTTACCTTTTTCCCCGAACCCTACGATCCATCCAGCGCGGGTGACCTGGTTGCATGAACCCCGGCATGCGTAGCCCCTTCACCATGCCGCCCAGCACTTGAGGGCGTGCCGGCTCACCGGCCGCGGCACGCTGACCCCGGCCCGACACCGGAAGACCGCGGCGTGCTCCTGCATCACACTCGAGTGTGGCGCCCTAGCGGTTGGACCGGTCGAAGGCCGCCCCGGGACGCCACGGGGTCCCCAACGCTGGCAGGACCCAACGGTCAAGCCCGTACCAGCCCGCCACGCGCCAGGCCAGGACGAGCCAGGTGGCGACAATGAACATCGCCGGGTTCGTGCTGACCGTGCCGGCAAACAGGAAGGCCACGTTCATCAGGCTACCGAAGAAGGCAGCCACCCCGGTAAGCACGCCCACAATCAGGGCGATCCCCACCAGGACCTCGCCATAGGCTACAAGGTAGCTGAACAGCTTCGCGTTGGGCAGCGCCACCCTCTCAATGAACCAGGCGTACCAACCTGGCACGTCGGGATGTTCCCCCGTGGTCTTGGCCAGCGCACCCTTCAGGAACCCGGTCACGGCACCTCCGGCCTGCGGCCCCGTCCACACCGGATTGCCTACCTTGTGCAGCCCGGCCTCGAGCCATTTCCAACCGAGCCACACCCGCAGGACCAGCCAGATCCACCCCGACCGGGTGTCGGCAAACAGCCAGCGGCTGATCGGGGGTTCTCCGAATACGCCATGAACCGCCTTACCCGAAATGGTGAGTCCTTTTTCGGACGTTGCCGCCATGACCATACCCCCTCGTTCCCCCGCGCTCCCAAACCCAGCGGGAACACTCCCCAGCACGAGGCGTACTTCGAGTTCTCACCATGAAGATCGTGAGGCACCGGGATGTCGGTGAGGCACCGCGCCCGGCATCTGCACGCTCAACGAACTGACGAGCACCCTGCGTGGGGGCGGCCGCCCTTCCCGTTTCTCCGCTCCGACCTCTTTACAGCCGGCATCGCCAAGACAACAATAGTGAGCCAAGAACTACGTTTAGGCACCAATCGATGCCGTCAAGAAGCGAATCAACGACGTTGGGGGAATGTACGTTGGCACTGTGGGTCTGGAAGTTCGGCGGCAGTTCCGTGGCCACGCCTGAGCGCATCCGGCACGTAGCGCGGCGCATCGCGGCGGCAAGGCAGGAAGGACGGAACCTGGTGGTCGTCGTGTCGGCCATGGGCGACACGACCGACGACCTCATTGCCCTGGCCCGGGAGCTTCATCCCGAGCCACCCACGCGGGAGATGGATGCCCTGCTGGCCACAGGCGAACAGGCCAGTGCGGCGCTGGTCGCCATGGCCCTCGACGCCCTGGGGCATCCCGCCCAGTCCTTCACGGGCTGGCAGGCCGGTATCCTGACCGAGGGACCCCACGGCACGGCGCGCATCCGGGCCGTGGCCGTGGAGCGCCTTCGTGAGGTTCTGGACCAGGGCCGGATCCCCGTCGTGGCCGGCTTCCAGGGCATCACCGAAGGCGGCGACGTCACCACCCTGGGACGCGGGGGATCCGACACCACGGCCGTGGCCCTGGCGGCGGCCCTGGGTGCCGAGCGTTGCGAGATCTTCAGCGACGTGGAGGGCGTGTTCACCGCCGACCCGCGGGTGGTACCCGACGCCCGGCTGCTGCCCGTGATCTCCTACGACGAGATGATGGAGCTGGCCCGCCTGGGCGCCCAGGTGCTGCACCACCGCGCGGTCATCTGTGCCCAGCAGCATGGCCTGGTCATCCACGCCCGTTCCACCTTCTCGGACCACCCGGGCACCCGGGTCGTCCCGTTAGGCACCATCGAGCCCGAGCGGCCCGTCAGCGGCGTGACCTCGGACCGCCACGTGGCGCGGTTGGCCCTGGTTTCGGTGCCCAACGTGCCCGGCATCGCCCACCGGGTCTTCAGCGCCCTATCCGAGGCCCAGATCAACGTGGACATGATCAGCCAGTCGGTGGCCCGCAACGGTCATCAGGACATTGCCTTCACCATTGCCAGCGGCCAGCTGCCCGCGGCGCACCGGGTCCTGGAGCCGCTGGTCCGGGAACTGCCCGCGGAACGCCTGGTGGTGGACGATTCGGTGGGCAAGGTGAGCGCCGTCGGCGCGGGCATGGCCACACGGCCCGGCGTGGCCTCCACCATGTTCGGCGCCCTGGCCGCGGCCGGCATCAACATCGAGATGATCAGCACGTCGGAGATCAGCATCTCGTGCCTGGTGGCCCGAGATCGGGTGGACGACGCGGTGCGTGCCGTACACGCCGCCTTCCACCTGGGCGAGGAGTGAGCGGCCCGGGGTGGGGTCTGCCATCAACGCAGGTGCCGGTCGAAGAAGTCCAGCACCCGCTGCCGGTACGCCTCCGGAGCGGTGGCGTAGCCCTTGACGTGACCCGCGCCGGGCACCAGCCAGAGGTCCGCCTCCACGCCCGCGGCCCGGGCGGCCCCCAGCAACCATCGGCTGTGGTGCGGCCCGATCACGTCGTCAGCCGTGCCATGGATGAGAAGCAGCGGCGTGTCCCCGAAGCGTGCCACCGCCTCCACGGGGCGCACCCGGTCCACGTGGAGGCTCACCAGTGGGGGCAGCAGCACGCGGATGGTCCAGTTGAACGGGAACTCGGGCAGGCCCGTCCAGTGGGCCAGGTTCTCGTCGAGGTAGGTCCTGAGGTCGGAGAAGGGAGCATCGGCGACGACGGCGTCCACCCGCACGGGACCGCCCGCCGCCAGGATGGACGTGACCGCTCCCATGG
>QGUQ01000471.1 GCA_003242195.1 Bacillota bacterium
AATCAAAATACTCAGCGTGCAGGTTTTTTTTTTTCAACAGAAGACCGCAATCGAGATCCTGTACCGTCTCCGGGGCCCGGAAATGTGTAAAAGAGACAGATCCAGGCGGTGGAAGGTGCCCTTGATGAAGCTCGAAAGGACCTGCCCCACGACCTATTCGACCGCATGTCAAGGCTAGCCCTGATCAAGCTCCAGGTGTACCGGGAACGGCCTCAACTCTACCGTTTCCTCGTCCGCTGCCTGAGCGACCCGGCGGTGTCGGCGGAGTGGCGCCGTCGGCAGCAGCAGGCGGCCGATCGGGCCATGGAGGCCTTCTTCAAGGACGTCGACACGAGCCGCCTGCGGCCGGGGGTCTCCCTGGAGCAGGCACTGGCGCTGATCACCCTGCTCAATGAAGGACTCTTCCCCCGGCTCATGGCGAGGGTGCTCCAGAGCCGCGATCTCGGCTACTCCGAGATGGAGGAACTGGTACAGGAGTGGCGGTCCTACATGTTCCTGCTGCGGGACGGCCTCTACCGGCAGGACACCTGAGGCCCCCGCATCGCTTCCACCAGGATTCGTGCCACCTCGGGGCGCGTGAACTCGGGTGGCGGCATCTCTCCCCGGGCCAGCATGGCCCGCACCTTCGTCCCGCTCAGGCTCAGGTGGTGCTCGGAGCCGTGGGGGCAGGTGCGGGTGGTGGCCATGCCACCGCAGCGCGTGCAATAGAAAGCGTTCTCGAATCGGAGGGCCACGATGCCCAGCTCATCCCGGCCGAACCGGTCGAAGAGCCTTTGGGCGTCGTACGTGCCGTAGTAGCTGCCGACGCCGGCGTGATCCCGCCCCACGATGAAGTGGGTGCACCCGTAGTTCTTACGGCAGATGGCGTGGAAGACCGCTTCGCGGGGCCCGGCATAGCGCATCGCAGCGGGGAACACGGCCAGGAGCACCCGCCCTGGCGGGTAGTAGGACCGGAGCAGTTCCTCGTAGCAGCGCAGCCGGATGGCCGCCGGCACGTCATCGGCCTTGGTGGGCCCCACCAGGGGGTGCAGCAGCAGCCCGTCCACCAGCTCCAGGGCCACCTTCTGCAGGTACTCGTGGGCCCGGTGGACGGGGTTCCGGGTCTGGAAGCCGACGACGGTGCGCCAGCCGCGCTCCTGGAAGATCCGCCGTGTCTCCGGCGGCGTCAGGCGGTAGGGGCGGAAGGCGTCCTGGCCGGGTTCTTCCGGAACCTCCGGGCGGCCGAGGAACGAGACCGGCCCCGCCACCAGGACGTCGCCGCGGCGATACAAGCGGGCGACCCCGGGGTGGGCGTCGTCCGTGGTGCCGAAGACCAGCCGGGCCTCCCGTTCCTTGTCGTACGGGAAGATCTCGGTGATCTGCATCAGGCCCACCGGCCGCTCCTGCCCGTCCACCAGCGTGACCTCGGCTCCCTCGCGGATGCCTGCCACCTCCCAGCGGGAGACCGCCAGCGTCACGGGCAGCGGCCAGACCAGCCCGTTGGCCAGGCGCATGTCCGAGATCACGGACTCGTAGTCCGTGCGGCCCATGAACCCTTGCAGCGGGCTCAGGGCACCGGTGCCGATCAGCTCCAGGTCCGACAGGGCCAGTTCGTCCAGGGGGACCTTGGGGAGAGTCCGGGCGCGCTGGAGGGCCTCGGTCCGGGCAACGCCCGCGAGGCGGCGCCACACCAGGATACCACCATGGGGCGTGCTGGGACCCGGTACGGTGCCGCCCTCCGTGACGGCGGAACCGGCGGTGACATGGGAACCGGCGGACCACAGCTCCTCGCTTCTGCTCATCGGGGCGAATCACCATCCTTTGATTCTTTGCACGGGTGTGTACGCCCGCGGCGTGATCCCACACCAGGAGCAGAGATCCCACAACGCGAGCGGAGAGGCCGCCGCGTTCCGGACGCGAAGCGGGCGGATCTCCCCCGGCGGGACGAAAGACCTGGGCGACGGTCCCGCCGCAGTCAGTGAATGCAACACGGGCCCGCGAGGTTCCCGGGGCGGGCCCTCTCATCGAC
>QGUQ01000086.1 GCA_003242195.1 Bacillota bacterium
CATGGCCACGCCGGCCACCGGCGCCTTGATGGGCACGCCGGCGTCCATCAGCGCCAGGGTGCTGCCGCAGGTGCTGGCCATGGAGGTGGAGCCATTGGAGCTCAGCACCTCGGACACCAGGCGGATGGTGTAGGGGAATTCCATCTCGTCGGGCAACACCGGCACCAGGGCCCGCTCCGCCAGGGCGCCATGGCCGATCTCCCGCCGGCTCGGCGCCCGCAGCGGTGCCACCTCGCCCGTGCTGTAGGGCGGGAAGTTGTAGTGATGCATGTAGCGCTTGAACTCCTCGATCTGGCCCAGGGTGTCCAGCATCTGCCGGTCGCCCGGGGCGCCGAGGGACGCGACCGTCAGGACCTGGGTCTGGCCGCGTTGGAAGAGGCCCGACCCGTGAGCCCGCGGCAGCAGGCCTACCTCCACGTGGATGGGCCGGATCTCGTCGGGCCGCCGCCCGTCGGGTCGGATCTGTTCCTCGAGAATTTGCTTGCGTACGATCTCCTTGAGCACCTGGTCCAGCACGTGTTGGATGTCCAGCTCGCCTTCGGGGAACTCGGCCAGGAGCTCCTCCAGGGCAGCCTTCTTGACCTCCTCCACCGCCTGCTCGCGCGCCTGCTTGTCGGGGTGGTTGATGGCCTCCCGCAGGCGCTCGGTGTAGCGGGAACGCACCGCCTCGACGATGGCCGGGTCCGGCTCGTAGAGCTCGGGCTCCGCCTTGGGCTTGCCGCACTCGGCGATGATGCGCTCCTGAAACTCCACCAGGTGCTTGATCTCCTCGTGCCCGCGAAAGATGGCATCCAGGATCACGGCCTCGGGCACCTGGTCGGCGCCCGCCTCCACCATGTTGACGGCGTCCCGGGTGCCCGCCACCGTCAGGTGAAGGCGGCTGTGCTCCCGCTGGGCGGCGGTGGGGTTGATGACCAGCTCGCCGTCCAGCAAGCCGACCTCTACCGCTCCGACGGGACCGTTCCACGGAATGTCCGAGATTCCCAGGGCCACCGAGGCACCGATGATGCCGGCAATCTCCGGCGAGCAGTCATCGTCGTAGGACAGCGTGGTGACGATGATCTGGACCTCGTTCCGGTAGCCCTTGGGGAAGAGCGGTCGCAGCGGCCGGTCCGTCAGGCGACCCGACAGGATGGCGCGCTCGCTCGGCTTGCCTTCACGGCGGAAGAAGGAACCGGGTATACGCCCGGCCGCGTACAGCCGTTCCTCCCAGTCGACGCGCAGCGGGAAGAAGTCGATCCCCTGCCGCGGCTCCTTGGATGCTGTGGCCGTGGCGAGGATGACGGTATCGCCGTATCGGACCAGCGCCGCGCCGTTCGCCTGCTGGGCCATCTGGCCGACTTCCACGATCAGCGGGCGCCCGGCCAGTTCGGTCTGGTAGACCCGTTTCTCCAAGCTCGTAGGCCCTCCCCTCATTCACACCGTGCAAGTGACAAGAGCGGGCCGTGCCCGCTCTTGTCGAAGGGCTTCAACGCCGCAAGCCGAGGCGTGTGATCACCGCCTGGTAGCGCTCCGGATCGCGGCTCTTGAGGTACTGAAGCAAACGGCGGCGCTTGCCCACCATCTTCAACAGCCCGCGGCGCGAGTGATGATCCTTCTTGTGCTTCCGCAGGTGCTCCGTCAGCTCGTTGATCCGCTCGGTCAGGATGGCGACCTGCACCTCGGGCGAGCCCGTGTCGTTCTCGTGCAGCGCAAACTCCTTGATCAGCTGCTGCTTCCTCTCCTGGGTGAGCGCCAAGGTCAAGCCCTCCTCACATGAGCCCGCGGCATCCCCGCCCGGCCAGGCTGCCGCCGGAGGCAGCGGGCGCCTCGCCGGGGGATCACCGCCGCAGGCACGGATTGCGCCTCATCGCTTGAGGTCGAAACGATTGTAGCAACCGCCGGTGCACCTTGGCAAATCGGTTCATCCTACGCCCCCGGGATGCTCCGTCGTGCCGCCGGCCGTCGCCCGGGCGCCGGGTGTCTCCCCGTCGACGCCCCCGTCCCCTTCACCGGCTCCCGTGCCCGCCGGGTCCAAGAGGGGATCGCCCGCCGGCGCCTCCCGCAACCACTCCCGCGCCGCCCTCACGTCTTCCCGGATTTGTGCTGCCAGCTCGTCGGGGCCGCTGAAGCGGCGCTCCTCCCTCAGCCGGCGCACGAAGCCGACCCGCAGCGACTGGCCGTACAGATCCTCCTTTACGTCCAGCAGGTGCACTTCCAGGCGCAGCTCCCCACCGCCAAAGGTAGGGCGCCGGCCGATGTTGGCGACGCCGGGCCACAGGCGGCCGTTCCATGCCACCCAGACGGCATAGACCCCCTCCGCCGGAAGTACCAGCCCCGGCGGTGTGGAGAGGTTGGCCGTCGGGAACCCGATCCCGGCCCCCCGCCCCTCCCCCCGCCGGACGATGCCGGCGATGGAGTAGAGGCGGCCTAGGGCGGCGGCGGCGCCGGCCACGTCGCCGGCTTCCAGCAGGCGGCGGATCCACGTGCTGGACACCGGCCGCCGGTCCACCTGCACGGGCGGCACGACATGGGCTCGGAAACCCAGTTCCGGCCCCCATCGTTCCAGATCGGCCGCCGAGCCGAGACCGCCCCGGCCGAACTGGAAGTTGAAGCCGACGAAAACGGTGCGCGCCCGCAGCCGCCCGGCCAGCATCCTGCGGGCGAACTCCCGCGCCTCCATCCGCGCCAGCGCGGCATCGAAGCGCGCCACGACCGCCGTGTCGATGCCGGTCCACGCCAACAGGGCGAGCCGGTCGTCCAGGCTGCCTAGCAGCGGCGGCAGCCGGTCGGGGGCCAGCACCGCCAGGGGGTGCGGGTCGAAGGTCAGGGCCACGGCCCGCCCTCCCTGGGCCCGGGCCGCCGCGACGGCCCCGCGGAGGAGCGCCTGGTGGCCGCGGTGGACGCCATCGAAGGTGCCGATGGCCACGTGGGTCGGCTCGTCGGACTGCCACTCGTCAAGACCATACGCGACGTGCATGGAACATCCCCTAATACGGGCTTGATCTAGGACGGTGTGATCACCATCTCCGGCCGGGCCACCAGCTTGCCCGCCCGGTTTCCCAGAGGGGCCCCCGCCAGCGTGTGTCCCCGCGGTTCAAGCAGGCGCCCCCGGGCCTGCTCGCCGGCGGTGGCCGCCCCCCCCCGCCCCGCACCCCGGGGCGCCGGCGGAGCCCCGTGGCGAACGCGGCGCGCGTCCGCGGGCGACAGCCGCCACGCGGGCAGGAAGGACAGCGCTTCGGCGGGATCGATGAGGAGTTCGGCAGCCCGCCCCTCCCGCGCCGCCCGGTCGAGCTCCTCCAGCGTCCGCGCCCGTTCCAGGGTGAAGGGCCCGGCGGCGGTCCGCACCAGCGCTCCTAGCACGGCGCCGCATCCCAGGGCTTCCCCCAGGTCGCGGGCCAGCGCCCGGATGTAGGTGCCCTTGCTGCAATGGACGTCCAGGAGGAGCCGCGGCCACGGGCCCGGACGCCAGTCGACCACCTCCAGGGCGTAGATGGTCACGGCCCGCGGCGCCAGCTCGACCTCCTCCCCGCGCCTATGCCTCTCGTATGCCCGTCGCCCGCCCTGGCGCACGGCCGACACCCGGGGCGGCACCTGCTCCTGGGTCCCCAGAAAGCGGGCCAGCGCCTCGCGGACCCGGTCCAGGGAGAGATCCTCCACGGGGCGGCAGGCCGTTACCTCGCCCTCGGCGTCATGGGTGTCGCTGGCGATGCCGAGCCAGATCTCCGCCCGGTAGCGCTTGTCCGACTCGCTAAGGTATCCCGCGATGCGCGTGGCCGTGCCCAGGCACAGCACCAGGACGCCGGCCGCCGCGGGGTCCAGCGTCCCCGCGTGGCCCACCCGCCGCAGCCCGAAGGCCTTGCGGCAGTGATCGACCACGTCGTGGGAGGTCATGCCGGGCGGCTTGACGACGGGCAGCACGCCCGTCGCCCCGCTGTCCCTCACCGGCGGCCCTCCCCTCCGGTACCCGCCGAGCCCCCCGGCCCCGGCCTCATCCCCTCGCCTTGCAGGTACTCCGCCACCCGCTGCAGGACCTGGACGCGGGCCCGCTCCAGAGGTCCGGGTACGGTGCACCCGGCCGCCCGGGCGTGGCCGCCCCCGCCGAAGACCGCCGCCAACTTGCTGACGTCCACCTCTCGATTGGAACGCCAGCTGACGCGCACCCGGCCGTCCGGTTCCTCGATGAACAACAGGGCAACCTCCACGCCGGCAATGCTGCGGGGATAGTTGACGAAGCCCTCCGTGTCGGCCCGCTGGGCACCGATGCGGTCCATCATCGCCCGGGAGACGGTCATCCAGGCCAGGCGGCCCCCGGCGCCCACCTCCAGCGTGCCCAGGGCCTCCCGCAACAGGCGCAGCACCCGCAGGGGGCGTGACTCGAAGACGGCCTGGGCCACCTCCGCCGGCCGCACGCCCGCCTCCAGCAAACGGGCGGCCAGGCGCAAGGTGTCCGGGCGTGTGGCCTCGTACTGGAACGACCCCGTGTCGGTGAGGATCGCCGTGTACAGGCCGTAGGCCATGGCGGTGTCCAGTTCCACCCCCAGGCGGTCGATGAGCCGGGCCGTGATCTCGCCCACGGCGGCGGCACCCGGCTCGATCAGGTTGACGTCGCCGTAGCGCCGGTTGGAGGGGTGGTGGTCGATGTTGATGACCCGCCCGATGCGGTCGATGGCCGCCCGCGCCGGGCCCACCCGGTCCAGGTCCGCGCAATCCAGCAGGATGGCCGCGTCATACTGGGACCAGTCGTCCTCGTATTCGTTCCAGAGCCGGAAACGCTCGATGCCGGGGAGAAACCGGTACTGCTCGCCCGGGGGATCCGCGCTGATCCAGACGGTGCGCTTGCCCAGCCGCTCCAAGGCCAAGCCCAGAGCCAACGTGGAACCGATGCTGTCCCCGTCGGGGGACAGGTGGAGGAACAGAGCAAACCGGCGGCCCGCCCGCAGCGCCTCGACGACGGCCGCCATGGCGTCCTCCTGTCCCTCCGGGCCGGTACCCGCCCCTGACGGGCGGGTGGGTTGGGGCTCGGAACCCGGACGATCCCTTTCAGTCACGCGCTTCACTCCCCGTCTCCCCGCCTTCCGGCTCGTCCTCGACGCCCTCTTCGTCGCCGGGGGCGGGTTCGCCGACTCCGCCCTCCCCTTCACCGTGGCCGGCTGCCTCCTGCTCCTTGAGCGAGCGGAGCAGCTGGTGGATGCGCACGCTGTACTCGGCCGACTTGTCCAGGCGGAAATCCAGCTCCGGAACATGCCGCAGGCGCATGACCCGACCCAGCTCGCTGCGGATGAAGCCGCGCGCGCTCTCCAGGCCCTCCATGGTCCGCCGCCGGTCTTCCTCGTCTCCGATGACGCTAATGCGCACGCGGGCGTGCCGCATGTCCGGCGAGAGCTCCACCGCGGTGACGGACGCCATCCCCACCCGCGGGTCCTTGACCCGGCGCAGGATCTCCGCCAGTGCTTCCTGCATGTTGTCGGCGACCCGCAACCGTCGCCTCGACGACATGGCCATCACCTGCCGCAGGCCCTCAGACGATTTCGGTATCGACGTCGATCAGCTCGACATCCGCCCGCGACTCCAGCCAGCGGAGGCAGTCGGCGAGCATCGCCTCGCACTGGCGATGCTCGCCGCTCACACAGGCGAAAGCGATGTCCGCCCGCCGCCACGAGTCCTGGGCTCCCACCTCGGCCACGGCCAGCGGATAGCGCTGGCGCAACCGGTCCAGCAGGCTCCTGAGCACGCGCCGCTTGTCCTTCAGGGAATTGCTGCCGGGGAGGGCCAGCGTCACCCGGCAGATGCCCACAAAGGCCGGCATGGGCCACTCCCTCCGCGTCACAAGGTGCGCGCGACTTCCTGCTCCTGGAAGACCTCGAGGACGTCGCCTTCCTTGACGTCATTGAAGCGTTCGATGCCCACGCCGCACTCGTATCCCTGGTTCACCTCGCGCACGTCGTCCTTGAAGCGCTTGAGGGAGGCAATGCGCCCTTCGTACACCACCGTACCGTCGCGAACGACGCGCACCCGGGCGTTGCGGGCCACCTTCCCTTCGGTGACGTAGCAACCGGCCACCGTGCCGACGCCCGGCACGCGGAAGGTCGCCCGCACCTCCGCCTGGCCGATGACCACCTCGCGAATCACCGGCTTCAACAGGCCCTGCAACGCCGCCTTGACGTCGTCCAGCAGCTCGTAGATCACCCGGTAGGTCCGGATCTCCACATTCTCCTTCTCCGCGGTCTGGCGGGCGTTGGTATCGGGCCGCACGTTGAAGCCGACGACGATGGCGCGGGAGGCGGCGGCCAGCATCACGTCCCACTCGCTGATGGCGCCCAGGCCGGCGTGGAGGATGCGCACGTAGACCTCCTCGTTGGACAGCCGCTCCAGGGCGGGCACCAGGGCGTCCAGTGAGCCTTGGACGTCGGCCTTCACCACCAGGCGCAGTTCCCGCTCCCCGGCCTCGCCCCGCGCCTGCTGGGCGAACTGCTCCAGGGTCAGGCCGCGGGCAGCCCGGCTCTGCTCGTCGCGACGCCGTTCCTCCTGCCGGCGTTCGGCGATGGCACGGGCCTCCCGCTCGTCGGCGACCACCTCCAGGCGGTCACCTGCGTCCGGCACCTCCGAGGCGCCCAGTACCTCCACGGGCGTGGAGGGGCCGGCCTCCTTGATGCTGCGCCCGCGATCGTCGAACAGGGCGCGCACGCGCCCATAGGTGGTACCGCAGACGAAGGCGTCCCCCACCCGCAGGGTACCCGTCTGCACCAGCACCGTCGCCACCGGACCCCGCCCCCGGTCCAGCTTGGCCTCGATGACGGTTCCCCGGGCCGGGCGGTTGGGGTTGGCCTTGAGCTCCTGCAGTTCCGCCACCAGCAGGATCATCTCCAGGAGCTCGTCGATCCCCTGGCCGGTGACGGAGGAGACCTCCACCATCACCGTATCGCCGCCCCACTCTTCCGGCACCAGGTTGTATTCCGTCAGCTGCTGGCGCACCCGGTCGGGATTGGCCTCGGGCTTGTCGACCTTGGTGATGGCCACCACGATGGGCACGCCCGCCGCCCGGGCGTGATTGATGGCCTCCACCGTCTGGGGCATGACGCCGTCGTCGGCGGCCACAACCAGCACGGCGATGTCCGTGACCTGGGCGCCCCGCGCCCGCAGGGCGGTGAAGGCCTCATGGCCCGGCGTATCGAGGAAGACGATGCGCTTGTCGCCCACCTCGACCACCGAGGCGCCGATGTGCTGGGTGATGCCGCCGGCCTCCTGGGCGGTGACCCGGGTCTGGCGGATGCGGTCCAGCAGCGACGTCTTGCCGTGGTCCACGTGGCCCATGACGGTCACGACCGGAGGACGCGGCTGCAGGTGGTCGGGGTCTTCCTCCGGCTCCTGTTC
>QGUQ01000087.1 GCA_003242195.1 Bacillota bacterium
CGGTATCGCCCTGATCAGCGCGGGCGCTGGCGGCGGCCTGCCGGGCGACGCCGGCGGCCGGGGATCGCCGGCGGGGGCGCTGGCGGTCCTGGTCGCCGCCGTCGCGACCTCGGTTTTCTTCGTTCTCCAGAAGCCGCTGTACCGCCGCTACGGGTCGCTCCAGCTCACCGCCTACTTCTCGTGGGCGGGAACGCTGCCCATGCTCGTGTTCGCTCCCGGGCTGGCCGGCCACGCGGCCTCCCTGCCGGCCGACGTCCTGCTGGCGGTGATCTACCTAGGGCTCTTCCCGTCGGCGGTGGCCTACGTGGCGTGGGCCTACGCCCTCTCCCGCGCCCCGGCCGGTCTCGTGACCAGCCTGCTGTACCTCAACCCGCCCCTGGCGCTGCTCATTGCCTGGCTGGCCCTGGACGAAGTCCCCTCGGGTCTCGAGCTGGCGGGTGGGGCACTGGCCATCGCCGGCGTGGTCATGGTACAGCGCCTGGGCCGGCCGGCGGCAGAGCGGGCGACGGTCCCGGCGCGGGTGGCCTCCGCCGCGCCCCGGCGGCCCGGAGCCTGAGCCACCGGGCACCAGCCGGAGGACGTCAGCAGGCTCAAGACGTAGTGCCAGTAGACAGGCCAGGAAGCCATCTCCGGCCGAGCCCGAGCACGAACGCGCTTCCTCGACCACCCCGGCCATACCCACGGTTCCCGCCTGAGCACAAAAAATCGAAGCCCCGCGAATCCTTGCGGGGCTTCGGTTTCTCGATGGTAGGCCCTGTGGGACTCGAACCCACAACACCCTGTTCCCTCCTTATTGTCCATGGCATTGTTTGGAGTACGATGGCGTAAGGCTTTTTGTCCACTGAGTATCACTGAATATCGCCTGTTATCACTCCCATTCCTGTCAGCATTCCTGTCAGGGGCTTGCCCGTGTGGTCACTCCCGGGGCGTTGCGCCGCCGCTTGCGGCCCCAGGAGGGCATCCATCTCGTCGGCCACTTGCCGCAGCATGGGCGCCATGACGTGGGTGTACGTGTCCAGCGTAAGGCTGATCTGGCTGTGACCGAGGAGTTCCTGGACCAAACGGGGATGGACGCCGCGCGCAAGTAGCAATGTGGCCGTGGTGTGGCGCAGGTCATGGAACCGGATTCGCGGGAGTCCTGCTTCTTTTAAGATGCGGTAGAAAGATCGATTCCTCACGTTGGCCGGGCTGAGTGGCGTGCCGATGCTGGTCGTGAAGATGAGCCCGTGATCCTGCCAAGCAGCCCCGGCACGCAATCGCTCTTCGGCCTGGCGCACCCGGTGCTCGCGCAGGGCCCCTAGGGCGACCTGGGGAAGCACAATGGTCCGCTTGGACTTCTCGGATTTCGGCGCAACCAACTGGGGTTGTCCTTTGAGCCATTGGAGCTGACGCTGTACTGTCAGCGTCCGCTGGTCAAAGTTGACATCTTCCCACTTCAACCCCAAGGCTTCCCCGATTCTCAGCCCGCACGTTGCCGCTAGCACATACAACGCATACAGGCGGTCCTTCCGGGCCGCCTCGAAAAACCGTTGGACTTCGGATACGTCCAGCGCCCGCTGTTCCTTCTGCGGTGGTTTGGGGCGGTCAACCATATCCGCTACATTTTTGCTCAGGATACCCCACCTCACCGCATGACTTAGCGCTTTGTGCAAGACGGCGTGGATCATCGTGGCCGTCCGGGCCAGTCCTTCATCTCGCTTGATCCGGTAAAGTCGCTGGAGGTGCTGCGGGGTCAACTCCCGCAGCTCCACATCGCCTATGACGCTGACGATATGTCTGACGACATTGCGATATGTGCGCAGGGAGGACGGGCGCAAGGTCATTGCCGCCACGTCCTCCAACCATCGCTCCAGAAACTCGCGGACGGTCTGTTGGTCGGCTTCTGACGCCAGCAGGCTGTCCGTGCGCTTGCGCATCAAGTCGAGCAGTTTGGTTTTGGCCTCGGCGTGACTTTTCGCGTAAGCACGGGCCACCTTCTTCTTCCCATTAGGCCCGTAGCCGAGGAAAAGTTCAGCTACCCACCGGCCATCCTTGCGCCGAAAAATGGACCCCTCGCCGGGCCCGCGCTTTTTCCGCCGGGCCATCGATCATCCCCCCGAATCCTGGTGTAATGGGAAACGCCCGGGTGTTCCGGGCGATCAGGCGGGGAAAAGCTGGGTGCTGGGATCTTTCAGCTTCGGGGCCGGGTCTCCTCCCATTCCGCAATGGCCCGGTCGATCCAGGTTTCCACCCACCGCCGGGGGATGCGAAGGGTCCTGCCGATCCGCAGGGCCGGCCACTCTCCGCGCTGAACCAGCTGGTAGACATGGGATCGGGAGAGGTTGCAGAGGGCCGCCGCCTGGGCCACGGTGAGGAGTTCCGGAGATCGTTCGCTGGCGGAAACCCGCATACAGGATCCTCCCATTAAAAAGGTCAACTTTCAGATGTTACCTTCGCCTGCTTAGCACGGGCTTTTGCCCGTGCTTCCTGGGTCTTCCGCATTCGATCGAATTCGGTAGCGAGTTCGTGGTGTAGGATGGCCTCCCGATACGCGGCCGTCTCAGGGTCGGGCAACACAGCGTAATAGTGCCCTCCCCACAGGCGCCCTGCCCGTTCCGGCAGGGCTGCGCGCGAGCGCTCCTTTAGTACCGCTACGAATCGTGCCGCTGGGATCTGCCCGGGTACTTTGGCTTCGATTTGGACGTGGGTTGCGTGGGCAACGCAGGTCGTGATATGTGCCCCCATTTCCTGGGCAGCGGTATGCAAGGCGTTGACCAGTTGGAGGCGCTGGCGGTCAGGGATGGGATCCCCACCCTCGGCCACGGGCAGGAGTACGAGGATGGTCTTGTTCTTACGCCTGATTTTGGTTGGCGTGTCGGGGGCGCCATCTGCCTTGCCGCCCTGCCCCACGGAGTCCACGCGCTCGTTGGTAGTTTCCTGCTCGGCCCCCTCCACGGCATCCGCCATGGGCAAGCCTAAGATCTGCGGATCGTCGCTCGCCTGGATCTGCTGCCGACGGCGAAGCTTGCGCTGGTCGTGGTGGGCCATGGCCCAGAGCTGATCGAACTTCCGTAGGGCCAGCGCTTGGACTGCGGGATCTAGGCGCCAGCGCCGCATGTGAGTTTGGAGGGTCTGGCGCCACTCCTTGCGCACTTCAGGAACGCCTCGCCCGTACTCGGCCATGGCATCCACGCACCATCGTTGGTACCAGAGTTCTTTGGGGCTGTAGGTCCTCCACCTGGGGCGTCGCTGCTCGTGCGCACGCCGTTGCTGTAGCAAGGCGAGTAATACGATGCGGCAGGCGCACAGGCGGGTAATTCGGGTTCGGCGGCCCTTTGGGCGCATTCTTTCGCTAATCCAGGCGATCAATTCGCTGTAATATGTCCAGTTCGGCCCCTGTGGCGGCTCCCAGCAGGCGGGTGGTCCCAGTAGCAACCATTGGCGCCGTATGTCCGCAGGCGCCGCAACCCGCTTAAACGTTGTATGCACAACCACCGTATTTGGCCCCACCCGGGTAGCACGGCCAACGCGGATTAGACGGGCGGCTGTATGGGGCGCAATGGGGTGGACGCCGACACAGCCGCGTTGATCTACAGCCCAATACCCTGGCAAGAGAGGGCGGCGATTACCCAAAAGACCACCCCCTACCCCATATTTGGACACAATCAGGCCCCAAAAACGACAATAAGGTACTTGCATGACAAAAATAGTTGCGTAATAATGCAGATGTGTACGGCGCAAGTGCAAACAATACGCCTATAGCCAACAGAACCGCGTTGGCATAAGGCAAAAGCCGTACACTGTGCAAGACCCGCCATAAGGCGGGCGCCGCCGCCCCAGCGCTGAGTCGCGGGGACTTGAGCCCCCCGGCACGATGCCGGGCCGGTACTTGGCCGCCGGTTGCCCGCATCCTGCGCTACCGTGCGGGGGAACACGGGTCGCGGCGCAGTGGTGCGGGTGCCAGCGACCCCCGGAGGGGCCGGTCCAGGCTGGGGGCCTGTGCCGGCGTCCCTTCGGGCCCAGGGTTGCCATAACCCCGGGATGGGCGGCGGCTGGTTGTAGGGACCCCAGTGGGGCCGGGGGCGTTGTGGTAAGACCTGGGGTTGACGCCCCTGGCCCTGCTTGGGGTTATTTCGTGGCGGATTGCCCGCCTGACCCTATTGTATAACCGATGAGCGGCATATCAAGTCCTATTTTGGGAACCCAACCTTACATAGACATGCTTTTATGGATCACAAGGTCTTAAATCGGCCACGCGAGGAGGGATATCGGCATCCATGCCGCGCAGGAAAGTCCCCCGCGAGCATCGCTTACCGGAACGATTGTCAGAAATCCTGAGACAGCTCCCAGAAGACGTTTCGATGGCCTCGATTTCCCGGACCATTGGGGTGAAGTCCGATGCGGTTGCGCGGTGGGCTCGTGGGGTGTCCGAACCGAACCTGACACACCTCCTACGGCTCGCGAACTACCTGCAAGTCTCCCTTGACGATCTGTTGGGCCGCAAGTGGAAGCCCCCTACCCCGACCTTGCCGCCTGGGTGGGCGATGGTGGAGCTTTTCCGTTTCGGCGATGGCTCACCTGAACCCGTGGCATCCGCACCACTACCTGTGGCGTCCGGTAACGTGGACGGAAACTTTCGTGGCGTCATGCTTCCAGAATCATGGACGCCAACGGTTCCCTGGGCCGCGCCGGGAGATCTTCTGGTAGTCCGCCACGGTGGCACACCGCTTCGGCATGATGCTGTGGTGCTGGTGGATGGTACGGTGGGATATGTGCGGGACCCGGCAGAGAGGGCAGCATCTCATTCTTTGGCGAAGGTGGGCCAGCTCGATACCCTCCAAGGCCCCCGATCCTATCGGCTCGACGAGGTTTTTGGGGTGATTGTAGCCCATTTGCGGCGCAACCTTCCGCCCCACGCTGCTTTGCGCCAGCCCGAAGCGCTCTCGGAAAAGGAACTGGTTCAGTACCTGGCTGCCCATTTTGAATTGCCTCTGGAACCGCTACAGGCGATTTTGGCGGATCTGGTAAAGCTACGCGAGCAAGTAGCGGAGCGTGTGCCCGACACACCGCCACCTTTCCCTTGGTGGGCGGCGTCTGCTGCAGCCCATACGCCCCCCGGCACAACACCTCCGCTGTGGGAACTGTTAGGCCCCGCCGGTGTACAGGCCGTCATTGGCGCGATGCAAGCCTTATATCAGCAATGGTGGGCACAAGCGGATCCGGAACAGAGGAAGCGGGTGTGGGAGCAATGGCAGAACTTGACGCGGGGTGCCAACTCGGAGGATAATGGGAACAAACGTTCGGAACCGGATGCTGGTGAGGAGGAACCGCCAGCTTGATACCGGATTCCGTGCTATTTGAAGAAGCACGCCGCCTTAACGTTTGCTTGCAGTGGATCCAATGGCCGCCCGGCGCGAAGTGCCGGGGTTTTGCTCTTTACGACCCGCTATGGGAGCGGTGGGTCATTCTCATTGACCGGGAGCTTGAAGTACAGCGGCGGCTATTCCGTTGCGTGCTGGCGGAGGAGCTGGGGCATGTCGCCACCGGCCATGTGGTGCCCGTCGGGATGGCCCGGTGGTGGGTCATGCGGGCGCGGGCCGAAGAACGGGCCTTTCGCTGGGCAGCCAACCTGCTGATGCCTCCGCAGGAAGTCGGTAGGATCCTGCAGTGTTTCGGCGCCGACTTGACGGCGGTGGCGGACGCCTTCGACGTGACGGAGGACTTCGCCAACCGCGCCCTGGCTCTATACCGAGTGGCCGCCGTGGCCCGTACCCGGATTTACGGGCGCGAAGCGTAGCTGATCGCCGACCTTAACATCCCGCGCCCCACCCGCAGGCACTTCGAGGACGGCCCTGGCGCCGGGGCACGGCCGGGCGATGCGCCACGGCGCCAGGGCGCGGTCCACGCGGAGGACGCGGCCCGAGGTATCCAGGTAGATGGCGTCGATGGGGAAGCGCATTCCGAGGGTGTGGATGGCGTTGCATGGGCGGAGGAGAAGGCCATGGTCGGGAGGGAGGTGGGAGCGGAACATCAAGCCCAGGCAGCGACGCCAGAAGGTGTGAGCATCTTCAACATATAGCGCGACGATTTGGCCGGTATTGGCGTTTTCCACCCTCCACATGGTCATTCCTCCCAATGTTACGGATGTTACGGAATCTGCCTAAAGGGGTGGCTGTGTGTTACGGCGGGCCGTTGGTAGTCGCTTGGCTGATGGTCCGTAACATCGAAAAAGCTAGGCGCGACAAGGCTTTTTTCGTGTTACGGGAAAGCGCACGGTGGGCTGATGTTACGGACCGTGTTACGGATGTTACGGAGCATGTTACGGACCCTGTGATGGCCTGTCCGTAACACGCTGGCATATGCCAGCGCTTTGCGTCGGCTTGGGAAGCGGGTCCTTTGTCATGCGCTGGCGTTTGCCAGCGCGATTATTCGTCGGTGGGAAGGCGGAAGGCAATCATGCGAACAAGTGTTTGGGAAGGCGTGCGGACAGGCTTCGTCCATCCGTCCTGGGCGTAACCATCAATCAACCCCATGTTTCCCCAGACATCGAGGAGGTCGGTGAGGCGGGTATTGGGGGCTACTTCGCGCAGGACGTTTTCGACGACTGACCGCCGTGCCGCTACGAAGTTTTCCCGCCGGACGGCCAATCCCTGTGGTTCCAGCTCTTCTATCCGATCCAGCAACGCCCACAAGACCCTCTCCCAGAGGTCCCCCGGATCGTAGGTGTAGGCAGGGCCCCTCTCGTCATTAACCGGCTCTGATGCGGGGGGCGCTTGTTCACTCCTTCCTCCCCACCACTCCACCAGCCGCCGAATGGTGTCCTGCGTGACCAGCGGCGCCTGGGCACGAATGAGGTCCGGCTGGTTGGGGTCCAAAAGGAGCAAGTCGCCCCGCCCCTGCAACATCTCGGCTCCGCCGGTGTCCAGGACGATCTCGCTTTCCAGGCGGGAAGCGCACCGCAGGGCCACGCGGACGGGAAGGTTGGCCTTGACCGTCGTCGGCAGGGACTGCCGCGTGGGCCGTTGCGTGGTCAGGATCATGTGGACGCCCGCTGCCCGGCCCTTCTGGGCCAGGCGGGTCACCACGGCCTCGAACCGGCTCCGCATCTCCTTTTCTTCCTTCCCGGCCCCCTGCAGGAGCAGGTCCGCGAACTCGTCCACGATTAGCACGAGGTACGGCATTTCCGGACGGCCCGCCGCCCGCTGGGCGGCGTTGTAGGCCCCGATGTCCCTCTGGCCCGCCTGCTCCAGCATCGCGTAGCGGCGGTCCATTTCCTCGGCGGCATCCTCCATGGCAGCCAGGGCGTCAGGCAAGGACCGTACCACGCCGCCGTCCAGGTGCGGCAATCCCTCAAACGGCGTGAATTCGACC
>QGUQ01000472.1 GCA_003242195.1 Bacillota bacterium
GCCACCCGAGCCACAGCCGCGGCACCACCCACACCCACGCCGAGCGAGGATCTGCAAGGAGCCAGCGGATCGGCGCGGGTTCCTGAAAAGCACGTACGTCCATGGGCGACCTCCTCTCGGCCCTCCCATTGCGGGGGGAAGCCGTTACCAGTATGTCCCCCGAGTCACGTGAGGATGACTTCCGGCCCAACCCCCGTGCGAGGCCACCCCATCGGCCCATCGCCTCCGCGGATCCAAGCAGGAAGTCCTTGTCAAGGGGCGAAGACAACGAAACCGAACCACGGCATTTGTAGCTGGGGGAGAAAACACGGGGTGGGGAGCGGCCGACGTCGCTCCCGGTAATGCCGCATCGCGGTTGCAGCTCCCACGTCGTCGCCTCATCGTTGCAGGGTCCAACCTTGTCCCTTCCGCGCTGCCTCCTTTGGCCGTAGGAGGCGCCGCTCCCCGCATGCCCGGAAGGATCGCGATAGGGGGAGTGTCATGATTACACCGCCTTTTGACTACGTTGCACCGCGTACGGTGACCGAGGCGGTGCAGCTGCTGCGCAAGCACGGTTACGAGGCCAAGGTGCTGGCGGGCGGTCAGAGCCTCATCCCCATGCTGCGCTTCCGGCTGCTGGAGCCGGCCCTGCTGGTGGACATCAACCGCATCGAGGACCTGGCCTACCTTCGCGAAGAGGGCGGATTCCTGCGCATCGGCGCCCTGACCCGGCACGCCGACCTCGAAAACGCGCCCGGCCTGGAACGGCGTTACCCGCTGCTGGTCGCGACGGCGCGGGTCGTCGCCGATCCCCTGGTGCGAAACCGCGGGACCGTGGCCGGTTCCCTGGTTCACGCAGACCCTGCCGGCGACTGGGGTGCGGCCATGCTGGCCGCAGGGGCGCAGGTGGTGGTGACGGGGCCTGACGGTTCCCGCACCCTGTCCATCGACGAGTTCCTGGTGGACACCTTCACGACGGCGATGGCCGAGGACGAACTGCTCACCGAGGTGCGAGTGCCCATTCCGCCGGAGCGGTCGGGTGGCGCCTACCTCAAGCTGGAGCGCAAGTTGGGGGACTTCGCCATCGCCGCGGTGGGTGTGCAGGTCACCCTCAACGCGGCGGGCGAGTGCACGCGTGCCGGCATCGGCCTGTGCGCGGTGGGGCCCATCTCCCTGCGGGCCAGCAGGGCGGAGGAGTACCTGGTGGGCAAGCCCCTAACGGCGGACACCATCGCCGAGGCCGCCCGGCTGGCCGCGGAGCAGGCCGAGCCCACTTCCGACCAGCGCGGGCCGGAGGATTACAAGCGGGACATGGTGCGGGTACTGACCCAGCGGGCCCTGCAGGAGGCCGCCGAGCGGGCCCGGGCCGCGTGAGGAGGTGTCGCCGTTGGAGACGATCCGGAAGCGCATCAAGGTGACCGTCAACGGGGTGACCTACGAGCGCGAAGTGGAGCCGCGCCGCCTGCTGGCATACTTCCTCCGTGAAGAACTGGGCCTGACGGGGACGCATATCGGTTGTGACACGACCAGCTGCGGCGCGTGTACCGTCATCCTGGACGGGCGGCCCGTCAAGTCGTGTACGGTGTTCGCCGTACAGGCGGACGGCAGCGAGATCATGACGGTGGAGGGCCTGGCCCGGGACGGCCAGCTCCACCCCCTGCAGAAGGGCTTCTGGGATCAGCACGGGCTCCAGTGTGGCTACTGCACGCCGGGCATGCTGATGACCGCCTACGCTTTGTTGCAGCGCAATCCGAATCCAACCGAGGAAGAGATCCGGTTCGCCATCTCCGGCAACCTCTGCCGGTGCACCGGGTACCAGAACATCGTCAAGGCCATCCAGCAGGCGGCGGCGGAGCTCCGGGGGGAGACCCCGGCGGCTGCCGCCGGCGAGGATGTGGCTGTCGCCGCGGAGCCGCAGGCGCGAGGGGGGAACTGACCGATGGCGGTTGCCGAGCGCGTTCTTGGCCAGCCCGTAAAGCGGAAGGAGGACCCGCGCTTCATCCAGGGCGCCGGCCGCTATC
>QGUQ01000473.1 GCA_003242195.1 Bacillota bacterium
CCCCCACACCAGCGGTATCTTTCCGGGACCGATGGCCCTGCCTGCGCCACGGGACCTCCTTGCACGGGACATGGGCCCCGAAGCGGCGGGCCGAGGGGCTGGATGACAGTACGGCTTGCGTAGGACCGGCCCTTCTCGGCGACCACGCAGACCGCCAGTCCAACCTTGAAGTCCTTGGTCTCTTGTCTGATGCGAGTAAAGCCCGCCTGTGTCAGGTTGGCGGACAACTGCCGCGCCAATTCGCCTGGTGCCGGTGCGTTCTTCCCGACCGGCTGGTACGTGATGGCGATCCGGCCCTCCGGTTCCAGCCAGCCGTGGAGCTTGCGGAGCACGGTCGCCGGGTCGGTCCAGAATTGGGCCGAATTCACGGCGAAGATCTTGGTGAAGGTGTGGGGGAAGCCCGGCCACTCCTCGATGGCGCCGGTGACAAGGTGCACCTTGCCCTTTCTCATGGCCCGCCCGTTGCGCCGCTGCGCCTGCGCGCGCATCACATCGGAGGGGTCGATGCCGGTGACCGTGCCCGTGCCGCCTTCGACCATCCGGCTTGCCAGCGCGATGCCCACCCCCGGCCCGTAGCCGATCTCGAGGACCCGGTCGTCGGGCCGGACGTCCAGGAGCGAGAGCGTCCAGCGATTCCGGCTGGCCGTGGTGGCCGCCATCAGCATCCCGGCCACGTGCCCCCAAAAACCGCTGGGCTTGCGGAACTGCTCGGAAAACCTGCCGAGGGGTCCCACGCCATCGCCTCCCTCGCAACGGCCCGGCCGTTGCCGTTTCTCGACCCTTCGCCCACCCTTCGACCGTTCGCCGCGCCGTGGCCCGTTCCCCTTCACCCCGTTGCCCCCGGACCGCGGTGGATTCCCCGGTTGTTGGCGCGGGGCAGGCGTGCATCAAGAGTGGATACCGCAGGATCGATTCTTTCCCCGTCGAATCGTCACTCAGACTGAGGGGTGCTCGGGCTTGCCGGCGGGAGGGCAGGAGCCTTGCATGGAGGTGTGCCACCGTTGCGGATCTTGCTCTGCTGCGCAGCCGGCATGTCCACCAGCCTGCTGGTGACGAAGATGCGGGAAGCCGCCGAGGCCCGGGGCGTGGAGGCGGAGATCCGGTCCGTCAGCCTGGACGAAGTCCCCCGGCACCTGGAGGAAGCAGACGTCGTGCTCCTGGGCCCCCAGGTGCGTTACAAGCTGGCCCAGCTCAAGAAGGAGGGGGAGGCGCGGGGCGTGTCCGTGGAGGTCATCCGGCCGGAGGACTACGGGCGCGCCGATGGGGAGAAGGTCCTTGCCTTCGCCCTGCAGCTGCGATCGGGTAGAAATGGCGTCTAGCACGGCTGCGGGGGACATGGAGTGGACCGGTTGATGGAGTTCCTGGAACGGCGGCTGCTCCCCGTGGCGGGACGCATCGCCGAGCAGCGGCATCTCCAGGCCATTCGTGAGGGCATCGGCCTGGTGATGCCGCTGCTCATCGCCGGGTCTGCCTTCCTCATCGTCGCCTGCTTCCCGGTGCCGGGATACGCCGAGGCCATGGCCTCGTGGTTCGGCCCGCAGTGGCAGGAGAAGCTGCTCCATCCCGTCACCGCCACCTACGGCGTCATGTCCATCTTAGTCGCCTTCGGCGTCGCCTGCCGGCTCGCCGAGAAGTACCAGCTCGATGCTCTGCCGCCCGGCGTGGTGGCGGTCGCTGCCTTCCTGTTGATTACGCCGATTCGGGTCTTGCCCGGGCCCGGGGGCGACCCGGCGGGCGGTCCCGGGCCAGCCACGGCTGGTGCCGGCGCCGGCGCGACCGGTGCCATCCCCCTTCACTGGACGGCGAGCGGCGGCCTCTTCGCGGCCATCCTCGTGGCCGTCCTGGCCACCGAGATCTATCGCCTGGTGGACCGGCCCGCCACCCGGGACGACATCCCCATCCGGTTGCCGGCGGGCGCCCCCCGGCGGGGGGCCGCCCCCTGGGGGGCCCCCCATCCCCGGTTGCCTGCCCCCGCGGGCGCCAGCGGGGTGGCCTCGG